>JBDRLO010000038.1:0-42506 GCA_043812935.1 Candidatus Omnitrophota bacterium | reverse complement strand
TTTTTTTCTGGCTATAAGTTTGCTTATATACCTAAGTTCTTCCGCGAATTTACTTCTCGCGCCTAAAACACGGCTAAGGCGTATTGACGTTGCCTGATAATGTTTAAGTTCATCTTTTTCGTATTTATCAAGAAGTTTTCTGAAAACTTCCATATATCCTTGAGCTGTCATTGATTTCGGCGTTACAGTATTTCCTCTGCCCGGCCTTTCAAAATCCATTTCCAGGCCCTGTACAGTATAAAGCCCTTCTCCCACCCCGTCGTTGTAATGTTTTCCAGTTCTTAACGGCACAACCACAATACCGCCGCAAACCGCGTCATCGGATTCAGTAAATCCAGCGGCTTCACTCTCAAGCTGAGAATCATGCACTCCAACATCTGAAGCCGCTTTGAGCCATCTTTCATCGTTTAGAGTAAACCTCGGCGCAAATATTAGTTTACCGGAATAGTTTCGTTTTCTAAACTTATCTGTTAAGGGTATCAGCCAATCTGCTAAGGCATAGCTATCCTTATTCCCGTTTTGCACATTACCATATACCACAACCTGTGCGCCGCTACTAACAAGTTGTTCAAGATTGTTTTCAAAAAAAGACCTTTCTTTTGAAAGCTTTTTCGGCACCAGTCTCCCTGAATAAGATATAACTATCTGATCAGGGTTAAGCACTATGCCGTTATCAGGTTTATTATGACTTGAATAATACGTCATATGTTTCATGGAAAATTCTTTTTTTGCTTGTATTTTTGTCTGTTTAACCTGATCAGCTGTGGGATGTTCCACGTCTATGTTTTTATCATACAAATCTCTCATAATTCTGCGGAATTCTTTAGCAGTAAGAGCGCGATTATCAGCATTAGCCATAGCTATAGTATCCACGTTAACTCCGAATTTCTTAAAAAGAATTTTTAAACGTTCGTCCCGCGGCACATTTGCCCATTCATCATATTTATTAAGATCCAAAAACTGGGCCCTGGAAACCATTATCTGCCCGCCGTCGTCTGCTGATCGAAGTCCGCCCGAAGCCATATCATAAACATATTTTCCATCCTTGCCTAAATGTTTAAAAAGTTCTCGATATTCTTTAGGAATTTCCATATAATCCATAACATCATCGCCTAAGCTTCCATCCAATGTATATTCCTGACGATTCGCGTACGTATGTGTTTTAAAAATATTTATAGCCTCCAATAAAATCGGGTCAATTTTATGGTCAGGGTTTTGACGTTTCTTCTCAAGTTCTGCGTCCAACTCTATTTTCCAGTGAACAGGGATCAACGCTGTCTGTGAATCCTGGGTATAAATTACAAGACCGCCCCACTTTTTATTTTCTTTTTTTAATTTCTTTTTTTCTCGAGCAGTATAACGTTTTATAAATTTTTTTGCGGCTTTTGAGTAAAAAACACTAAAGTCTTCCCATGTACCACGATTCGGATCATGTTCTTCGTACTTACTATAATTATAAAGCGAATGTGTAAAATACCCCCCCTCATCTTTTATCATGAAGGTTTCCACCCCTAAATCGTTTATTCCCGTGCCTACAATAGCCTTTACAGTTCTAGAGCCTACCTTAACATCAAATTTATCTTCTATTTCTATTTTCCCTTGAATGGGATGCGTAATATGTTCTGGATTTGTGTAATTCAATTCTTGTACCTGACCATTAGCATCTACGCGGTGTGAATACCAGGCCTCTAATGTCCGGAACCGCATGTTTGAACCTTTCATCAACCCCAACGCAGCAACACTGTCATTCTGCAAAACTCTTGCAAGTCCGCCTGCCTCATGCCATATTTCAGGAGACACCACCCAAAAAGAAGTATCAGCAAGTTCTGAAGCATGTTTTTTATACCATTCTTTTTCTGTTTCGACTTCGTCTTCAAACATAAGAAGAGTATCATCAATTAAAATCAGATCACGATATCCCTGCCGAATAGATTTTTTACCTTGCAGTATTTTAATAAGTTTATCTTGCTCTTTTCTATCAAGCAAGGACACAGCATGTTTTATCGGCCACCTGGCTTCAATGGGCCATTTGCGCCATTTAAGCGCAATATGATTTAAAACCGAAAACATTTCAAGAATAGATATCTCATTACCTTTTTTCAAAAGTCCTCTTAATTCGTCTAAAAGAAAATAAACATCTCTTTCAGACATAGCTCGATCCCATTCCTTAATGCTATTAACAACTGGTTCTACAAATTTGAGACGTCTTTGATAATCCTCTTTTGAAATAAATTTTATTCCCTGAAGTCTTTTAAATTCATGATTATCAAGGATTTCTTTTCTTAAGGCTTTGTTTTCTTTTTTTAAAAGATGCTTTAAGAGAACGCTTCCCATATTAATCGTACCTGTAAAAATAGAAGCATAAGCAATATTAGAATGTTCAATATCTTCTCCTACGCCCAAAGCACTGTTTCCCAGGGTTATACGAAATTTGACAGGTTCCCCCATCACACGGTGCGATTTCATCCAGTCAATAAGAATTCTTTGTTCCGGTTTAGTATAAATCTCGTGTAAGTTTATCTCTTCGCCACGGAAAAGCTCAACAGGAGTTAAAATCGGAACATAATTATCTACCCATCTTACTTTATTAGCCTTTAATTTGCCGGTTACTTCATCTAAGTAGATTTCTGTTAACTGTCTTTCTCCGATAAGATCTCGAATTATAGGCTTTGTCGGCGGTGCTTCGAATCCTTTCAAATCGCGTTCATTCGTTTCAGGAACTTCGGCCGGTTCAAACTTAAATTCATATTTATCAATTTTCTGCCAGCTCGGCTCATCCTTCTGCGGATTAAATTCACGAATACGCATTCTCATCTGAGCAATGTTTGGGAGAGGTGTTTCATAAGGTATTTGGACATCGCCGTTTGCAACTTTTATACCTTCTATATTGATCTTCAACCCTTTTAATACAGATTCAAACCCTTCAGGAAACTCCTGATTAAGTTTTTGGGTTAAATCTTCTTCTGAAAAATCTGGTTTTTCTAACACTTGCTTAGCAAGAAATAAGAAAACTTCCATCTTTTTGGCTTCAAACCGGGACGCAGTTATATCATCCTTGAATTGCGGAGTCGGCGCTTCTTGTTTATTGCCTTCAAACGCAAAATTCGGAGCAGCTAATGTATTTTTAGAAACATCCAAACCGTAAGAAATGTTATTAAAAAGAAAAACTATTGCAGTTAAAATAATTGCTGTCTTAGATGTAAAAAAATGTTTCCTCTGCATATTTGTCCTTTCTGTTTAGAAAAATTCATTTACTATGTTTTAACCCCTGGACGCAAATAAAACCATACTCATATCTTTCCGATATATATAGTTACCTTCCTCTAAACCTTGTTACAGTCTTGTTTTCACAACCTATTTAATATAAAAAGAACAGTTTACATAAAAAAACTGTTTTTTAATAATATGTATTCCTGCCTGAAATACATTTAAAAATAAAAATTGTAGATTATAAACTTTATTTAAAATTTTTAATATAAAAATTTTCGGAAAAACTTTGGAAGATTTAAAACTTTTTGTCTGGTTTATTTGATATGTATGAAAAAACTTTCTTATTACGGCATAAAAACAAAAAATACTGTTTTCTGCAAGATGAACGATATAGTATACAGCTGTTATTTTGTTTCCCACAAAGAGCCCCTTTTGTTAAACTAACTCTCGGGCCGTAAAAAATAACCAACCTACTTACAATACTCAAGCAGCCTGGCTATCTAGTTTTATTAGACCCACAGCTTTGCCGCGTTTCCCATCAGAAACGAGTCTGTCAAGTTTAATTGAACTCTAATGGTTTAAACTTTAACAGAGCCCCTATGTCACCATCCCAGGTTAATCCCCTGGTCCGCTTCAGGCGGAGGTTTGCCAATCTTATTTAGTTTTATTTTAACATAACAAGCATTGTCCATCACAATAGATTTTTCAACTTTTTTTCCCTTAACATGTTCCGGGCTTTTTTATTAACAATTGCGCAAATTCTATGGATATTTGTGGAAATGATAAAAAAAATGGTATACAATATATCCAAATAATTTGTTATTATCCCTAATTGATTTTATGATATCCAATTTTACAATACAAAATTTTGGTCTAATTGACCGGCTCACAATAGAATTCTGCAAAAGTTTAAATGTCTTTACCGGCGAAACCGGCGCGGGGAAATCTATCCTAATAGGCGCCCTGCATTTTGCTCTTGGAAAACGTCTCAATTCAGCTCAAATACGTAATCCTGAAAAACCATGCGTCGTTGAAATAGTTTTCGAACTTTCTCCCAAATTAATCAAGGAATCTCCTATATTCTCTGAATACCTGCAAGAAGAAGAACCTGTCATAATAATAAATCGATCATATTTTCCGGATGGCCGCAACAAAAATAGAATTAACGGATTTTCCGTAACACTCGCACAGCTTAAAGAACTCGGAGCCAGATTGATCGACTTTCACGGACCGCATGACCACCAAATGCTATTTTCTGAAGAATCTCATATAATGATTCTTGACAGGCTTTGTGACTTTAATCATTTGAAAGATGATTACGCGCAGCAATATTCGGTTTATTCCGGTTTGCAGAATGAACTCAACAATCTCCACAATCTCGCTCAAAACAGAGAACGCGAACAAGATATGCTGAGACATCAAATAAAAGAACTAGAACAGGTTTCACTTCACAAGAGCGACTATGA
This sequence comes from Candidatus Omnitrophota bacterium, assembly GCA_043812935.1. Taxonomy (GTDB): domain Bacteria; phylum Omnitrophota; class Gorgyraeia; order Tantalellales; family Tantalellaceae; genus JBDRNE01. The sequence goes on along the minus strand of JBDRLO010000038.1, from coordinate 37,830 downwards.
CCAATTATTACAAGAACAAGCGCGCCTAAACAATGCTGAAAAACTTTACGAATGCACAGCAAAATTGATTGATGTTCTTGAAAATAATGATACCGGCATAGATTCCTCTATTAGCCGGGCTTTCTGCCATTTTAATACACTCAACAATATTGATGAGACAACCTCTGAATTCACCGCTATTTTAGGCCGCATACAACAGGACAGTTCTGAACTTTCATCGCTTCTTAGCAACTATCTAGAAAAACTATCTTTTAATCCCGGCGAGGCCGAAGAAATCAATAATCGTTATGATGTTTACTATGAACTGCTTCGCAAATACGGATCTTCCATAGACGATGTAAACAATTACTACCTTGAAGCTAAGAAAAAATATTCTTTATTAATTGATATTGAGCATAATGATGCTGAACTTCGAAAAAAAATCAACTCTTCAAAAAAAGTCTTAAACGCTACAGCTCAAAAAATAACTGCGCTGAGAATACAAACCGCCGACTCATTGGAAGAAACCATAAAACAAGAGTTACAAGAACTTGGTATCGCAAACATTCGTTTTGAATGCCGGATAGAAAAAACAGATTTATCCCGTACTGGGCAAGACAAAATTACCTTATACATAAGTCCGAACATCGGTGAAGAGCTGAAACCTCTAGCGGAAATAATTTCTTCAGGAGAAGCCGCAAGAGTAATGCTTGCCTTAAAAAAAGCTTTAACAAAAGTAGATCCCATCCCTGTCTTGATATTTGATGAAATTGACGCTCAAATAGGCGGCAGATTAGGCACAATAACCGGTAAAAAGCTGAAAAAACTGTCTAAAAACCGGCAGGTTATTCTTGTTACCCACTTACCTCAAATTGCTTCTTTTGGAGATTCTCATTTTAAGGTCTCAAAAAGCATTGAAAATAACAGAACTATTACTACCGTTACTCTGCTGAAAGATGATACCCGAATAAACGAACTTGCCCAAATGATGAGCGGAAAAAAAGAAAGTCAAATAGCCTTAAAACACGCTCATGACATGCTAAATCAAGCTACAAAATAAGCTTCCATATCCCATTATCCAACGGATAGTCAAATTACCGTAATAGCCTCGGGACAGGCATGCCTGTCCCCTACTAATCAAATAATTAAACATTTTTATTGACAAAAAACACAGTTAATGTATACTATTTGTGATATGAATAAGAAGTTTTCACAAAACGCAAGGCAAGACTACTTATAGCCTTGCGTTTTTTTATACTTTTTATTCTTTTATATCCAAAACAAGGAGGAATGTACAATGGTAAAGGGAACAGTAAAATGGTTTAACAACGCAAAGGGTTATGGGTTTATTACTCCTGAATCAGGCAAAGATGTATTTGTACATCACAGCGCTATTCAGGGTGACGGCTATAAAACTTTGGAAGAAGGCCAGGAAGTTGAATTCGAAATCAAACAAGGCCCTAAAGGTGAAGAAGCTGCTAACGTAGTGAAATTATAAACCTGACAAGCAACAAAAACCGGTATGTATTTTCTATACATACCGGTTTTTTTATTTAAATCTTCCTTTAAAAAAAATTGATTTAATTCTGTTTTATAAACGCTTTTATTATTTTCTGTTCATCAACAGGTTTATCCATAGCACCTGTTTCGCTATTTTCAATTTTCTGCACTACATCATACCCTGATACAACTTCGCCAAAAATAGTGTGTTTCATATTTAACCATGGCGCAGGAGCAGTAGTAATAAAAAACTGACTGCCGTTAGTTCTTGGCCCGGCATTTGCCATAGCAAGAATCCCGGGTTTATCAAAAGTTACTGTTTCTGAAACTTCATCTTCAAAAGGCACGCCCCAAAGAGAAGAACCGCCTCTACCCGTACCTGTCGGATCTCCACTCTGCACCATAAAATTTTTTATAACTCTGTGAAAAGTTACTCCATCATAATAATCATTCTCAATTAATCCTGCAAAATTTTCACATGCTTTTGGAGCCACATCAGGCATTAACTTAATTTCTATTAACCCCTGGTTTGTTTCTAAAACTACCATCATTTCCTCCCCTTTGTCTTGCGCCCATGCCGCGTCAATTATCGTTATTGCAAAAAAAACCGTTACCACACACAACATAATAATAGCAAAAACAGCTTTATTCTTCATATCATCCCCTCTTATAAACACGCACTAACGAACAAGCCAGCTTATTCGTTTTCAAGCGCGTTTTTCTGAATCAAATCCAAATATTTATCAACTTCTTCCATGCTTTCAAAAACCGGATTCTCCGGAAGCGCTTTTACTACTTCAAAAATCTTTTTTATTTGCGGCTGAAGATTGGTTAAAATAAAAACCCCTTTTCGTGATTCTATGGTCTTTCTTGCCTGAAATATCACACCTAATCCTATACTGCTTATGTAGCTGAGTTTTTCAAGATCAAAAATCAAAATTTTTGTCGTATCATCAAGATACTGTTTTATTCTCTCACCAAAATTAACATATGTTTCCGTATCAAGGCGCCCCCCCACTCGAACTACATAAACTCCTTTTTGCTGCTCTTTTATATCCACTTTTAGAGACATATCCTACTCCCTCCTCAAATTTCAGAATAATTCTTCTTTAACGTATCCTATTGTACCTTTGAAACAGAAATTTTACAAGTTTACTTAAAAAATACTTTTACCATTTACAGCCCATCCCAACAAAAACTGCTGTTTCTTTCTTCATTTTTAAAAACTCAAAAAAAGCCTGACCGGCGCCTTCCAGCATTTCACGTTTTATAATCAATTTCGCGTCAAGATTTTTGGTTCCTGCGAAATTTTTTAACTTTAATTCAATATTATGTTTCCGTGCAATTTTTGCGTCAGCTGAAAAACTTATGCTTTGCCATTTACCTGCGGCGCTCTCTATTTCAAAAGTAATACCCGCATTTTTAAGAAGTTTCCATGTTCCTGTTAAAATAATCATACGTTTAACCGGGTTTAGTCTGGTTGACACTTTCACCGCTGCTTCATATTTAATACAATTATCTCTGAAAACACCGAGTGATGTCGTAAAATCAAATCCTGATCCCGTTTTTTTATCCAGTATATAACTTATCCTCGCCCTATCTTTTATATCCCACCAGCCTTTAAATAATAATGTGTGTATTTTGTTAACTTTCGTTTTAAGACACGCCTTTTGATATTCATATACTATTTGATGATTGCTGTTTATTGTCCACGCTCCATCAAAAGTCAAAATATCATATACACCACGTTCCCTCTGTGCTTTAAAGGTCAGCCGGTTATTTTTATCCGCATTGTATATACCTTTAAGCGTAAGAACATAGCTTAAATCCGTATTTCTTTTTGTCCGGGTTTTAACCGCGAAAAAAAGCGAATTCCTGTTCACATCCAAAACTTCGCCCTTTAAAATCAATTGATGGCCAAAAGTTTTTCTGCTCTGTTTGTCTACGGTAAAACACAGTTCATGTTTTTTTGTTAAACTCCATTTTCCCTGTATTTTAAGCTGGTGAGGAATGTTTTGATAAGAACAATCCGGTTTTTTTATTTGATAGGTTAAACTATTATCTTTACCTATCCTGAAACGGCCGCTGATTACTTCACGAAAACGTAAAAGACGTGTCTTTTTATCTGTTTTTTGGATAGTAAACCTGTTGTAAGGGTCTAATTCATATTTGATTTTATTCATAATAGATTATTTTCCCATATAACAATCTGCTTTAAAAATTTAAAGACAAATAGGTTTTTTGGTTAAAAATCGAAATGTGCAGGGACAAGCTCCTGTTACAAAAAAATAAAATGACAAATTAAAATTCAAAAATGATTTTACAAAGTGATAGATAGTAGCGGCACAGGCATGCCTGTGCCCTACATTTTTGTTTTTTAAACATGCGTCGTGTTACGTGTTCCGCACAAGAAGCGAGTTTATATCTTCAATGGTATGAAGGGAAACCGTATTTACCGAACTATCAATTTTCCGTAAAAGCCCTTTAAGAATATTTCCGGGACCGATTTCTAAAAAGTCTTTACTACCCAGGCATACAGCCTTATGAACCGAAGCTTCCCATAAGGTTTTATTATCCAACTGGTTTATAAGATTATCTTTTATCCGAACAGGATCCTTTACTATTTCCGCGTCTATATTGCTAATAAAGTCTATAACCGGTTCCTTAATTTCGATTGTATCCAGTACGGTTTTTAATTTTTCCTTTGCGCATACCATGAGCTCTGAATGAAAAGCCCCGCTTACTTTCAATATAATTGCTCGTTTCGCGCCCTGGTTTTTTGCCAAATCAGCGGCAAGTTCAACCCTGCTTGCATGCCCGGAAATTACTACCTGTCCGGGAGCATTAAGATTTGCGATTTGGCACCCTCCGATTCCTTTACAAAGTTCTTCAACCTTTTCTATATCAAGCCCCAAAATTGAAGCCATTTTACCCGGCTCTTTTTGAGACGCTTCTTCCATAAATTCACCTCTCTTTGAAACAAACCTGAGGCCGTCTTCAAAACTTAAGGCACCGGATGCAACCAATGCGGTAGGTTCACCTAAACTTAATCCCATTGCAACAGAACCTATTGTTTTAATATCTTCCGGTAAAAACAATTCACGCGTTTCATCGCCTACCGGACGATCGAGCAGTTTTTCAACCAAAACATTTAATGTTGCAATACTTACGGTAAATATGGCAGGCTGACTATTTGCCGTAGTCATAAGAAGATCTTCCGGACCTTCAAAACACAATTTTGCAATATCTTTTCCCAAAACCTCAGTAGCGCGATTAAAAACCCATTTTGCCGCAGCTTGAGTTTGATACAATTCTTTACCCATTCCAACAATCTGGGATCCCTGCCCTGGAAACAATAGCCCAAACTTTTTATTTATCATATTCAACCCTTCACTAATATTATTAAGCCCGCGTTAACCCACTAACCTTGTTAACTAAATAGCTCTTTAAGTACCCGGCTAACCGGCTAACTGGTTAACCGGCTAACTGGTTAACCGGCTAACCAATTCACCATTCAATAACAAGCGCTCCCCAGGTAAGCCCGCCGCCAAATGCATCCATTAATATAATATCGCCTTTTTTAATACGTCCTTCTTCAACGGCTTCAGTAAGCGCAACAGCACTTGATGCCGCAGACATATTTCCATATTTTTCTATGTTCAAATATACCTTTTCTTCAGGATTAACTCCCATTCTTTTTGCTAACGCGTTAAGTATTCGGATATTTGCCTGATGAGGTATAATAATATCAATATCTTCACCTTTAAGCCCTAACGGTTCAGTTACAGCAAGCGCGGCATCAGCCATAATTTTCACGGCATGTTTAAAAAGAACGTTTCCTTCCATCTTTATCGTATGAAGTTTGTTTTCAACCGTTTTTATAGACGCAGGCATGCGTGATCCTCCGGCAGGAAGCTGTAAAAGATCACCTTTACTGCCGTCCGCGCCAAGAGCAGCGCCTAATATCCCGCCTGTTTCAACCTGCCCTAAAACAGCAGCTCCCGCGCCATCGCCGAAAAGAACACATGTAGAACGATCCTCCCAATCTGTAACGGTTGAAAGCTTTTCAGCCGCAACAACAAGCGCGCGTTTATATAATCCGCTTTTTATAAACTGGTCTGCTATTGTTAAACCATAAACATATCCGGAACAAGCAACTGAAATATCAAAAGCAGCAACTTTACCCGCGCCAAGTTTATGCTGAAGCAAACAAGCCGTTGAAGGGAAAAACATATCAGGAGTAATTGTCGCAACAATAATTAAATCAAGATCTTTAGGTTCAAGTCCGGAATTTTTTAAAGCGCTTTTCGCGGCTTTAACTGCCATATCACTGGTAGCTTCATTATCCGCGGCAATACGTCTTTGTTTTATGCCCGTACGCGTAGTAATCCATTCATCTGAAGTGTTAACCATGCGTTCCAAATCCGCATTAGTTAATATATTTGCCGGCAAATATTTGCCAAGCCCTAAAATCCCGGTTCTTTTCACATTTTCTCCTTAAAAACTCTCATGTTTCACGCAGCACGTGTATTAATTTAACGGACAGGCACAGGGGCCTGTCCCTACATCAACAAACAGGCTAACCGGTACACCGGCTAACCAAATCAATAACTCTGCAGTTCTTCAACAACATGTAAATTAACTTTGTGTTCAACATTTTCCGCTGCAGCTCTGATAGCATTCTTTATGGCTTTTTCATCAGACGCTCCATGCGCGATTATAACGCTGCCGTCTACTCCCATAAGAGGCGCACCGCCATATTCATCCGCGTCAATTTTCTTTTTAATGGCCACAAATGCCGGAAGAGTTAAAAATGCCCCTATTTTTGTAATAATATTGCTTTGTTTCAATTCTCTTTTTAAAAGTTTAGCGGCGGCATCGGCAAATCCTTCAGTAACCTTAAGAAGAACGTTGCCTACAAATCCATCGCAAAGAACAACATCAGCGCTTCCCTGATAAACTTCTTTAGGTTCAATATTCCCAATAAAATTAAGTTTACTTTCACTGAGCATCATATGCGCTTCTTTGATAAAATCAGTACCCTTTGTTGATTCCTCACCGATATTCAAAAGTCCAACCGTAGGGCTTTCCTTGCCTAAGATATGTTTCGAATAAGCATCCCCCATAATGCCGTACTGAAGAAGATGCAGAGGTTTTGGATCAATATTTGCTCCAACGTCAATAACCATACAAGGTTTGTTTAAGGTGGGAAAAATTACGGCAATACCGGGCCTGTCTACCCCGGGTAAAAGCCTTAAACTTAATGTTGCCGCGCATACTACAGCACCAGTATTGCCCGCACTCACAAAAGCGTCAAACACTTTATTCTTAAGCAGTTCCGCGCCAATAACTATGGATGAATCCCGTTTCTTACGGACAGACAGCGCCGCAGGATCATGCATTTCAATTATCTGTGACGCGTTAACAATATCAATTTGTCCGCCAGGATAACTAAAACTTTGAAGCTCTTTTCTTATCTCAGTTTCATTCCCAATCAAAGTAACATGATACCCATATTCTTTAACCGCCATTACAGCGCCTTTTACCGGGCATTTAGGAGCTTTATCTCCGCCCATTGCATCTAAGCCAATCCTCATATAAACCTCCATTAACACTCAATGCTACTGTATATACTTTATTATCCTATCGACTCGACCAGTTGCCGCAAAAATACAATTAACCGTTCTTCTGCTTTTTCTCTTTCTTTGCTTTACGTTCTTCGATAGTTTCAATTTTTTTAACTTGAGTGCCTTTATAATAACCGCAATAAGGACAAACCTGATGCGACTGCTTCATCTTCCCGCATTGCGGGCATTTAACAGCAGCTGGAGCTTCCGCCTTATAATGAGTCCGTCTTTTCCTTCCCCGTGATTTTGAATGTCTATGTTTTACTTTCGGCATATCTATTATCTCCTTATTTTTGCGTTACACGCTTCACGTAACACGTCCCACGACATAATCTGTTATTCTCTCTCCCCAGAGGGGAGAGAGAACGTACAACATGTAACGTGTAACGCCATAATTCCACTATATAGTGGAATTATGGCTAACCAATTTATATGTATCTTTCGCGATCAGAAGCTCTTCATTAGTTTTTACAATTAAAAACTTTGTATTTTTACCAAATAAATGCTTCAACTCTTTTTGTAGACTATCTTTTATCTGCGGCAGGTTTTCTCCAATACCTGCGGTAAAAACAACCGCGTCTACTTCACCCAAAACAGCGGCATAAGCTCCGATATATTTTTTTATTCTGTATACAAAAATATCATATGCCAGCTTTGCCCTGGTATTGCCTTTTTTAATCGCGGCAAGTATATCCCGCATATCATTACTTACCCCGGAAACTCCTAAAAGCCCGCTTTTTTTGTTCAAAATATCATTAACTTCTTCATCTGTAAGATTTTCTCTCTGCATCAAAAACGTTACAACAGCCGGATCTATATCTCCTGACCGTGTCCCCATTAAAAGCCCTTCTAAAGGAGTAAACCCCATCGATGTATCTATACTTTTAGCACCCGAAACCGCCGCTATACTACATCCATTACCCAAATGGACCGTAATAGCTTTAAGCTTTTCCACAGGTTTACCCAATACCTCGGCGGTTTTATTCGCAACATAACGATGGCTTGTCCCATGAAACCCATATCTTCTTATCCCATACTTTTCATAATACTCATAAGGTAACCCGTAACAAAACACATGTTTAGACATTGAATGATGAAACGCCGTATCAAAAACCGCTGCTTGGGGTATCCCCTGAAAAATTTCCATACAACTCTTTATGCCTTCTAACGAAGGGGGATTATGTAATGGAGCAAGTTCTGAAAATTTTTCAATACTTTTTATAACATTCTCATCTATCAAAATGCTTTCACTAAATTCTTCACCCCCATGCACAACACGATGCCCTACACCTTTAACCTCGTTTGTGTCCCGCAAAACACTTTTCTTTTCATCTATTAAAGCGTCACGTATTATCTCTATCGCCTGATGATGATCGCGGCATAAAACTTTTCGATGCACTTTTTCTTCACCAGTAATTTCATGAGTTAATGTAGACGAATCTTCGCCTATCCTTTCAACTATGCCGCGGCACAAATCAGATGACTTTCCATCCACATCAAAAAGATCATATTTTACTGACGATGACCCGCAATTTACTACTAAAATCAACATTTAATCCCACTCACTTTTTTTATCGGCAAACCGGCGTACCGGCTAACCGGTTAACCAATCCCCTGTGCTCTTATCGCCGTAACAACTGTTGTATCAACAATATCTTCCCAGCTGCATCCTCTAGACAAATCACTGCATGGTTTATCAAGCCCCTGCATTATCGGCCCAACAGCCCTGGCATTACCCAAGCGTTGTGTAAGTTTGTATGAAATGTTTCCTGCGTCAAGATTCGGAAATATTAAAACATTCGCTTTCCCCGCGACTTTACTATCCGGACATTTTAATTCCGCCACTTCCGGAACAATAGCGGCATCCAGCTGTAATTCACCGTCGATCATAAGTTGAGGCCTTTTCTGTTTTATTCTTTCAAGCGCCTTTAAAATATTTTCAACGGATTCAGACTTGGCACTTCCTTTCGTTGAATAACTTAAAAGAGCAACCCTTGGATCAACATTAAATAGTTTCTGGAACATATCACTCGTCGCTATCGCTATGCCGGCAAGCTGCCTTGGGTTCGGATATGGAATAATTCCGCAATCCCCATAAGCAAAAAGCCCGTTTTCTCCAAACGGGCAATTTTCTAATTCTATAATAAATGAACTTGATACGGTTCCGATTTCTTTATCAAGTTTTAAACATTGAATAGCGGCTCGCGCGACATCCGACGTAGTATGACTCGCGCCGGCAACAAACCCATCAGCCATTCCCATACTTGTCATCATTGCCGCGTAAAAAACAAAGTTTTCAGTCAGGATTCTTTCTGCCTCTTCGGATGTCATCCCTTTGTGTTTACGTTTTTCGTAATAGAGTTCTATAATTTCAGCCCGGTTTTCGTGATTATGCGGATTTATAATATTGATACCTTCTAAAGAAATCGAGTTGTCCCCAGCAAGTTTTTTCACATTTTCTTTGTCCCCTAAAAGACATATTTCAGCTAACCCTTCTTGCGCAAGAACCGAAGCGGCTTTTACAACTCTTTTGTCTTCACCTTCGGGCAATACAATTTTTCTTTTTTCAGCTTTGGCTTTTTTTCTTAACGTTAGTATTCGATTCATTTTTAAACTTTTCTTTTAGTTTTTTTTCAACATTATTTGGAACAAACTTTGAAACATCCGCGCCCAATCTCGCGGCTTCTTTTATTAACCGGCTTGAAAGATACGAATACGATTCATTGGGCATCATAAAAACCGTTTCAATGCAGGCATTAAGTTTACGGTTAGTCAGCGCCATCTGAAACTCATATTCAAAATCCGATATCATCCTTAATCCCCTAAGCATTACCTTAGCGGATTTTTTCAATGCATAATTAACAACTAATCCATTGAATATTTCAACTTCAACATTGTTATACTTTTTTACCGCATCTTTCAGCATTGTCTTTCGTTCTTCAGGCAAAAAAAGAGGAGACTTTTCTTCATTAGACGCTATGGCTATAAAAACTTTATCATATAACACTGACGCGCGTTTTATAACGTCAAGATGCCCGTATGTAACCGGATCAAACGTTCCTTGATAGACTGCTTTTCTTGTCATGTTTTCTGAAAAACCGATATCAAAATGTTTTTGTAACTCTTTTGTTTACAAACAAAAACATTCCCTTCACTTGGGGGAATGCTTTCATCCCGATGATGTTCAATAATCATCAAACCAGAGGGCTTTAATATATCATAATGATTTATCATATTCAAGGTTTTTTTGACTATTCCCTTACTATATGGAGGATCACAAAAAATGACATCAAACTTTTGGCCGTTTTGCCATATAAATTCTAAACCTTTCTTAACATCCATAGCCAAAACAGCTGTATGTCCTTCAAGCTCAAGCATTTGTATATTTTCTTTTAAAACAGAAACTGTTTTTTTATTCTTTTCAACAAACACAGCTTGTTTTGCTCCCCGGGAAAGCGCTTCTAATCCATAAGCACCGCTGCCGGCAAAAAGATCCAACACACCGGAATCAGGCACTTTTCCGGCAATAATATTAAACACAGCTTCTCTCACTCTGTCCTTTGTCGGACGTACTGTAAGTTGTTTCGGCTGTTTTATTTTCCTGCCCTTATATTCTCCGCCAATAATTCTCATAATTTTATATGCGTTACACACAGGCACACATCACGTTTCACGTTAAAACATCCAACAAAAAAACGTGCAACCTGTTACGTGCTACGTGTTACGTTTTAATTCCATTTCCCTCTAAATCTTTCAATTATACTGTATTTCACAGCCTGATTATTATACAACTTAAGTTCCGGATCTTCATTTACTAGATTGAAAGCTTCTTCCCTTGCTTCTTCCATAATAGCAAAATCTTTTACAACATTTCCAAACCTAAGTTCAGGAAGCCCGCTTTGTCTTGTTCCGAAAAATTCACCAGGGCCTCTTATATCAAGATCTTTTTCCGCGATTTTGAACCCGTCATTTGATTCAGTTATAACAGAGAGCCTTTCACTTGAAATTTCGGTTTTAACATTCTCCATAAGTATACAATATGAAGCATATTTTCCACGCCCTATCCTGCCTCTCAATTGATGCAGCTGAGCCAAACCATATCTTTCAGCATGTTCCACCATCATAACCGTAACATTCGGAACATCAACGCCTACTTCAATAACAGTTGTAGCAATTAATACGGCATACTTACCCGCACAAAAATCCCGCATTATCCGCTCCTTATCAGAAGACTTCATTCTGCCATGAATAAGCGCCAGGCCTATATCCTTAAACACATCCTGTCGCAGATTTTCAAACATTTCTTCAGCAGATTTTATATCTTCAAATCCGCTCTTTTTTACCCTCGGACACACAATAAACGCCTGCCGCCCTTTTTTAATTTCACCGCGGATAAACTCATACACTAAAGCACGTCTGTCCTCTTCTACAGAGTAAGTCGTTACCACAGCACGGTGCGCGGGTTTTTCTTTCAGCAAGGATATATCCATATCCCCGAAAACACTAAGAGCTAAACTACGCGGAATGGGAGTCGCAGTCATTACAAGCATATCAGGGGCTTCGCCCTTCCTACTCAATGTTTTCCTTTGACGCACACCAAACTTATGCTGTTCATCTATTACAACCAGCCCCAACTTACTGTAATGAATATCTTCCTGAAAAAGCGAATGCGTTCCTATAACAATATCAGCATCGCCACTAGCCAACTCTTTTTTAATCTTTTCCTTGTCTTTGCGGTCAATCCCGCTAACTAAAAGTCTCACATTTATCCCTAAAGGCATAAACGTTTTACTGATTGTCACGTAATGCTGGCGCGCCAATATTTCAGTAGGCGCCATCATTGCCGCCTGATATCCATTACTCACTGAAACTAAAAGCGCATACATTGAAACCACTGTTTTTCCGCTACCCACGTCTCCCTGAAGAAGCCGATACATGGGCCTCTCTCCGCCCATATCTTTTTTTATATCTTCGATACATTTTTTCTGTGCTTTTGTCAGATCAAAAGAAAACAACTCCTCAAAATCATTCAAGGCTCTTATGTTTATTTTGTGTTTTATCCCTCTTTTTTGGAGTTTTTTGCGTCTAAGCGCCATTACTGCTTGCAAAATAAAAAATTCTTCAAAAACCAAACGCCTATAAGCTTTTTCCAAATTATCATATGAATATGGAAAATGAATATTTTCAACAGCAAATCTAAAATCTACCAGCTTTCTTCGCGCTCTTATCGGAGTCGGCAGACAATCTTTTAGATCTTTTAAATAAGAGAAAATAGCCTGATACACAATTTTTCTGATATACTTTTGTTTCAGGTTTTCCGTTAAAGAATATACGGGAACTATGCGCCCCATATTTAACGAATCAGTTAAACTTTTATCTTCTAAAACTTCAAAATCCGGATGGGTTATCTGTAACTGACGGTATAATTCAACTTTCCCATACAATACAACTATCTGTCCCTCGGTAAAAAACTTCTGTAAAAAGGGCTGATTATACCATATAGCCGTTAACTTTTTATTTCCTTGGGTTAAATTCAATTCAAATATGCGTTTTCCTGTTTTGGCAGTAAAAACAGTTTTACTTAAAACTTTCCCCGCAACTCCCTGCGTTTTACCGGGCTGAACATCTTTTATCTCAACAATTTCTCTTCTATCCTCATAACGGCGCGGGAGATAATATAATAGATCAGATATGTTCTCAATGCCTATTTTCGCGAAAAGATCGGCTTTTTGCGGCCCTACCCCTTTTATATACCTTACAGCTGTCTCATTAAACGAGTTTTTCTCTTGCATAAAATCCCTTATTATGTTAATATTCAATGCTTATTGGCCTTATTATGCGCCGGCATTTTTAGATTTTATTCCGAAGTCAGAACAGGCATAACTTAGATTATAGGAGAAACGCTTTAATATAGCAAGCGTATCTTAGTAATTACATACTAAATAAAGATTAAAAGCAGAGGTGATCCATATTATGGCAAGAGAATGTTTTATATGCGGGAAAAAACCTGTAAGCGGCAAATCAATAAGCCGAAGAGGTATGGCAAAAAGCAAGGGCGGAGTAGGCCAAAGGATAACTGGCACTACTTTAAGGCGTTTTAGCCCAAATATTCAGACAGCCCATGCTTTAATTGACGGTAAAAAGAAAAAAGTTAAAGTTTGCGCAAAATGCCTTAAAGCAGGTAAAATAAAAAAAGCAGTATAATTTAGCTTGCTCCAAGAAAATAAAAACCCCGGTCAATATAACCGGGGTTTTTATTTTCTGCATGGTAAAAAAACATAACCTTATAAGGACTTTAAACTTTCCCTTAAAAGCTTATTACACATTGGCTGGTCATTAATCCCAACTTGTCCAGCCCGCGGCAATATTAAACTTATAATTTTCGGTAAACATGAAAACCCTTCTTCCAGCAGCTTTTCAACCAATTCAAAAGGCTTATTAGTAAGCGTCTGATATGCTTCAAGAAAAACCTTGCTGTCCTTATTAATAATCGCACGCGCCAAAGCAATTAACCCCGTAAGATTTACAAAGTCAGGAACACCTTGCTGCTCAATTGTTACTATTCTTCCTTCAAAATTTAAACTCACTCCTTCCTGAAAAGAAGATTCGTTCATGAAAACTACAGTATTTTCATTAGTACAATTATTTTCCACGGCATATGCTTCAATTTTGTTTACATCAATAAAAAATATCTTTTCTGAAACTAATTTATCCCGTGAATTCTTATTCACTAAAGTAATTATTTCACTTTGTGTCAAAGCGGGTATTTTTTCATCAATCAGTATATGTGTTATTTTGCCAATGGTTTTAGACTGGTCAATTTGAACAGCTAAAGAATGCATTATATCAATTTCATTTTTCACTTCGCGTACTGTCTTTGAAAGTGTTTTTTGTTTGTTCTTTGTTTTTTCTTCATTTTTTTGGTTATCAATTTTTGATTTTTTTACATTTTCAACAAAAAAGTCACTATGTTCATCATCTTTAAAACAATCTCGACTTGAAATAAATTCATATAAAGATATCTTCTTTTTGTAATAATATTTGTCCGGAGGCTTACGCCATGTACCAGCCCCCCAACCGGATTTATATGCCCACGAATCAAACATCTCCCAATCTATCTGTTCCGCAGCATTCACAGGAAATATCGGAACTGTCAGCAAATTAAGGCCTTCATAATGTATTTTATTAAAAAGTTTACCTTCTGTAATGCTGAGATTTTGCGGATAGATCAACCTTACCGCCCATAAAATAACAGGATAAAGACTTTGTTTATCTTTTTTATTCAAAACACTAATCCAATCTTCAGCTTTTTTTCTATAACCATATTTTTCGGCGATTTTTAATATTTCTTTGCAAATTTTATTAACTCTTCTTTTTAAAAGTTTATCTATGTAAATTTTCTGCATTTTCGAAATTTCTAACCTTTTATGCGGAACATCTGCAAAAAGCCCATGCAGTCTAAAAAATTCCGAAAACTTCATACCGAATATCTTTTCACCAAACAGATCATCTTCTATGTTATGATTTAATAATATCTTTTTTAGATGTGTACTTTGAGATGTAGTGAAATTAAGCGCTTCTTGACTGGAACATTTGCGATTAATTTCTTCTAAATATTTTTTTATTTTTACTCGTATTTCATCCATATCTGACATTTTCGAAATCTCATGTATCATCCGGAAATAATCATTTGTCCCAAAATATTCACCAACGACTACTTTCTCTTTCGTTCGGTTTCGATTAATTTGAATTTCAGAAAAAACGTTCTTTTTTATCATTGCTAATCTGCTCGGAACCTTTTTTAAACAGGCCATATAATATAATCTATTTTTCAATATCTGCTCCACCTCGTCTTCATCGTGATCTATTTCATGAAAAAGCCTTTCCGTAAGCATAATCATAGCACCAAGTTGTTTTGCAATATTCTCCATTTGTTCTTCATGATATTTCTCCCTTCCTTTCTTACTTTTCGGAACAGGAGGTTTATTATGATTAGAATCCCATTTTTCATATAAAAAATCTAAAAAATGCCGGTTGAATACTATTGCCTGTAAACCATTACTTTCATAATAGGCTGAATCCGCATTTAAATTATCCGAAACATACACATAAATCCTATTAGTACCAACATTGCGTTTCATGTTTGTGATTATTCTCTCTACCTCTTTATCTTTTTCCGCGGATATATTATTCAGGGATATAAGCCCCTGATTAAGCAGATCCACAAGTTCTCTCGCTCTTTCAGGCGCGCCTGGTTCAACCTTACAAACAAACTGGGAATCTTTATTGACATTCAAATCATTGCCTTTTTCAACCGTAATATAAAGTCCGCTTACCTCATCTAAAATATTTAACGCAGAATAACTCAATTCAGGGCCAAAACCTGTCATATGCTTTATATTATCAGAGTAAAGTTTTATTTGCGGATTTTCTGCTGATTTTGGCAAATATTGGATAATATAATTGGGGGCTGCATAAAAAAACTCGGGGACAATATTATCTTCTATTGTCCCGTTATTTATATTAATATTATGTCCATACGCTGGAATAACTCGAACCAAAGAATTATCTTTAAACTTGATAGAAACTATATTGTTTTCAATGAAAACAAAGTTTTTTGTAAGATATTTTTTATACTTAAAGTTTTCCCAAAATTTAAAACTATTCAGCTTATTTAATAAATACTCCAAGTTCTGTTTATCTTTGATAATAGTTTTATGCGTTAATAGTGCAAAATACAAAAAATACGTATCTGAGAAAACCGATTCTGAAAATACAAAATCGCCATAAGTCATTTTTTCTTCAGAAGAAACAAATCCCGGGGAAAGATTATCACAAAAAGACTCCCCCTGCACGTTTATTGTTGAAGAAAAAAACAGGTCAAAGACAAGTGTTATTTTGATTATTAATAAACTATAGTTTTTAAATCGTATTCGCATTGTCATTATAAATACTTTTGAGTATTTGCACTCCTAACGTTTCCTTAACTTTTTATTATGTCAAAGTAGGGCCTGAAAGACAAGAACAATAGGCAACTTTTGCTTGGCTAACATTTCAAGCTTAAGTATTCGCCTATATCAAAATAGTCCTATGCATACTATTCGTCAAAACATTGAACAATAATCCCTCTTATTCGCACTATAAATGATTATAAACAAAGGATTTACAAAGATATGCTTGTCAGCAGATATGGAGGTCCCGAATATTTAACTGGATAGAATCATATCCTCCCCAAGTATTTATTGACGGTGTATAGGCAAGATTTATAGTATCACCTGCTTTTGGACGCAGGAATTCATTTTTCTTAAATGTTATTGCTTCATACGTTAAATTCCCACATTTTGTTAAAAACTTATAACCGTTTTTGCCAATATTTCTTGGCGTATTTTTTACAATTATACCGGTAGTTGAAAACACGGGTTCATTATTACCCGGTCCATATGGCATAAGATTTTCAAGTTCATTAATTAATTTAGGCCCCACATATGAAAACGGTACATTAAAATCTACCATTAATTCAGGAGTCATGTCATCCCGTTCAAAATATTGAGCACTATTTAAACTTTGCCTGAACATATCCACTTTATCCCTTTCAATTCTTATCCCGCAAGCAGCTTTGTGCCCTCCAAAATTTATTAAGTGATCTCCTGCGCGGCTTACTGCTTCAAACAGATTAAACCCTTTTACTCCTCTTCCGGAACCCTTACCTTTATCCCCATCTAAAGATATCAAAATAGCCGGACGTTTATATTCTTCCGTTAACCTGGAAGCAACTATGCCAATAACTCCAACATGCCAATTCTCCTCCGCTAAAACAATAATTTTTTCTTTTTGTAAATCCAGTTCTGTTTCAGTTTTTTTTAGCGCGTGTTCTAAAACTTTTTTCTCAATGTTTTGGCGGTTTTTATTCTCTTTGTCCAATACTTTCGCCAAATAACACGCTCTATCCGGGTCCCTGCACATTAAAAGCTCTAATGCAATTTCAGCTGAACCAATACGTCCCATTGCGTTTATCCGCGGAGCCAAAGCAAACCCAATGTGCCTAAACCCAAGTTTTTCAGGATCAACTCCTGCCACATCCATCAATGCCTGCAATCCTGGTTTCCGCGTTCTTCTTAAACATTTAAGTCCGTTTTTAGCTAACACACGATTTTCTCCGATTAAAGGCACTATATCCGCGACCGTACCCAAAGCAACAAGATCAAGATGCTTATCAACAGCGTCTTCTTTTCCTTCCATTAAAGCGCGGGCAAGTTTATAAACTACTCCTACTCCGGCTAATTGTTCAAAAGGATAGTCACAATCACTCTGATGCGGATTAATCATGGCATACGCATCGGGACGTTCACCTCTGATCTCATGATGATCAGTAACAATAACCTCAATCCCAAAACTATTAGCGCATTCTATTTCATCAACTGAATTAATCCCGCAATCCACAGTAATTATTAAGCTAATACCTTTAGCGGCAAACTGTTTTACGGCATTCACGTCAAGACCGTAACCTTCTTCAAGGCGATTTGGAATAAACGTTTCATATTTGGCACCCATATATCCAAGAATTTCAGAAAGAAGTGCGGCAGAAGTTAAACCATCAACATCATAGTCACCATATATTAAGATCTTTTCTTTTGTTTCAACAGCTTTTTTTATCCGTTTAACAGCCCGGAGCATATCCTTCATACGGAAAGAATCAGCGCAAGAAGAAATATCCCCAAAAAGAAACATCTGCGCCTGTTCCGGAGTTCGAATACCTCTGTTAACTAAAAGCTGCGCAAATATCGCAGAAATTCCCAGCTCAGAGCTAAGAACCTGCTGAAGACGCGGATTAAAATCACATACTTTCCATATTTTTTGATTCACTGCTTGTTTCCCTTTCCCAAAAAACAGGGCAGGGCAACCCTGCCCCTACATTTATAAAAACTCACTACCTTTTTTCAGCCGCACAACAAACCGGTTAACCGGCTAACCAATCTACGCCGGCTCAACATGAACAATAATATCTCTCACGTTCGGCATTGCGTCAAAGATTTTTTTTCGAATAACATCTGTTACAACATGCCCTTCTTCTACTGTTTTGCCGCCGTCAACACCTATTGTAATTTCAATAAAAAACTCTATACCGGTTTTTCTGGACATTATTTTTTTTATTGTAACAACGTCTTGAATAGAACCGGTTATGGTTTCTATTTGCTTTCGAAATTCCTCTGAGGGCGCCGCATCCATAAGCTCATCATACGCCGCGTGAAAAGTTTCTACGCCTATTTTAATAATAAATCCCGCCACTATAATCCCGGCTAACGGATCCATAAAACTTTTTCCAAGTTTTGCTCCGATAATACCAATAAGCGCCGCAACAGAAGAAAACACATCACTCCTGTGGTGCCAGGCATCTGCCATCAATGAAGTACTTTTAATTTTCTTTGCGGTGGAAATAACCTGCCTATAAGTAATCTCTTTAACTAGAATGGAAATTAAAGCCGCGATAATCGTTATAATACCAGGGTTTCTTACCTCTGCGGACAGCAGAATTTTAACCGAATCATAAGCTATTCCAAGCCCGATTAAAATAAGAATAATAGACACTATTTTGGCGGAAATGCTTTCTGCCCGGCCGTGGCCGAAGGGATGATGTTCGTCAGCGGGTTTTTTCGCGATTTTGAATCCGACCAGAATACCTATGCTGGTTAAAGCATCCGAGGCCGTATGAAACGCGTCCGCAATCATGGCCTGGCTTTTTCCAAAAATACCGGCAAAAAATTTTAATAAAAAAAGTAAAATATTACTTAAAATTCCTAGCCAGGCTTTCCTTTCTCCTGCGCGGTAACCCCACTCATAACTATTAGGCATACTTACCTTTTACATACATCTTCTATCATACTTTTGCCAATATTGCAATAAGGGTGCAGGCATGCCTACACCCTTCACTATTCCCGGTCTATTATTGCGAGAGAGTGCCCCTCGGGCATACTCGGGATTTCCTTCGGACACAAGACCCTCCCCTGCGATATTACCATTCACCATTTACCTTTTTGCCACTTTTCTACCGTGCCAATCTATTAATAAGGGGCTGGCAATAAATATTGATGAATATGTACCCACCACTATACCAACCAAAAGCACAAAAGCAAAATCATTAATAACTTTTCCGCCGAAAATAAATAACGCTATTACAACAAATAAAGTTGTCAGTGACGTTAATACCGTACGCGAAAGGGTCTGATTAATGCTCGTATTAATAATTTCTTCCGGACTTGATTTGCGCATAAACTTACGGTCTTCTCTTATTCGGTCAAATAAAACTATTGTATCGTTTATTGAATAACCTACAATGGTCAAAAGCGCGGCAATTACAGGCAGAGATATCTCCCGTCCCGTTAATGCTATCATCCCGAGCGAAACCAGAACATCATGCAATAAGGCTATTATAGCAGTAACCGCAAATCTAAATTCAAAACGAATGGAAATATAAATACAGATTCCTATCATAGCGAATATAAGAGCCTTAATTGCCGCTCGCCTGAGATCAGCGCCCACAGCCGGGCCAACTTCTTCTATACGCATAATTTCAAATGAACCCTCGCCAAATTCTTTATTAAGGCCGCTGCTTATCTCATCTGTTTTTCCGCTCAATGATCTTATGATAACTTCTTTCCCTTGTCCAAACTGCTGTATTGCCGATTCGCCTAAACCTATATCAGATAAAATTTTTCTTACTTTTTGAACCGGAACAACTTCTGTAAATTTAAATTGCTGAAGCGTACCTCCGGTGAAATCTATCCCATAGTTTTTTTCGTTTCTTTGTATAAAAAGAAACATTCCTACAATAATAACTATTATTGAAACCCCATACGCTATTTTTCGAATTTTAACAAACGGAATATTGGGTTGAGAAAAAAACCTCATCATAGGAAGAACTGTCATCTTCGGACGCGCTAAAGTAATAATATCGAGTATAAGCCGTGTAACTACAAGCGCGGTAAACATACTTGCTAAAATACCGATACTTAACGTTGTCGCGAATCCTCTTACCGGGCCTGTCCCAAACTGAAATAATATAAGGGCTGTAATCAATGTTGTAATATTCGCGTCTAAAATAGTCCAAAAAGCTTTATCGTATCCGGCATGAATCGCCGCTCTTAACGATTTCCCAAGCTTGCTCTCTTCTCTTATACGTTCAAAGATAAGAACATTCGCGTCAACTGACATACCAATAGTAAGAAGGAGTCCAGCAATGCCCGGCAGTGTCAACGTTCCACCAAAATATGCTAAAGCACCGGTAATAATTAAAATGTTTAAGATAAGCGCAAAATCAGCGATAACCCCAGCCAAAAGGTAATATATAGCCATAAAAGCCAACACACAGATCCCGCCTATTATTATTGCGTTTATTCCTTTTTTTACGGAATCTTTTCCTAATGCCGGCCCAACGCTGCGTTCTTCAATAATTACAACAGGCGCGGGCAAAGCTCCTGCCCTTAACACCAAAGCAATATCTTTTGCTTCCTGAAGTGAAAAATTACCCGTTATCTGGGCTCTACCCGAAGGGATTCTTTCTCTTATAACCGGCGCTGTAGAAACTTCATCATCAAGAACAATAGCCAGGCGTTTGCCGATATTACTACTTGTAACCAGCGCAAATATGTCCGCCCCTTTATCATTGAATTCCAAAGAAACATATGGCTGACCAAATCCCTGCTGGCTAAACTCAGTAGTGGCATTCACAAGCATATCTCCCGTCAAAACAGAGGATGATTCAACAACTAAAGGTTCTGTTTTTCCATCACGGGTTTTCATATTTTTCAGCTCATAACCTTCGACTGTTTCTCCGGCAACTATTTTTTTTAAAAGTTCCGGGTCATCAGAAACCAATTTAAATTCCAAATGCGCAGTTCTTCCTATGATTTCTTTCGCTCTTTTCCTGTCGCTGACTCCCGGCAATTGAATAAGCATACGGTTTTTACCCTGCAATTGGATAACCGGTTCCATAACTCCAAACTGGTCAATTCTGTTACGAATAACCTCTAGCGCCCTTTCAGGGGCATCTTTCGCTTCCTCAGGAGAAAGTTCAGACGTATCCACTTCCAGGACAAGATGCATACCTCCCTGCAAATCAAGACCCAGATTTATGGTTCCTTCTTTTGTTAAATTCCCCTCACCATCATGAAGATCAAGCGGAGGATAGGAAAGCCATATAGCTAAACCCGCAATCAATACTACCAGTACACTTTTCCACTTTAGTTTCTTCCACATAGTTTTTAAATCCTTTCTCTAATTTAAAATCTCATATCTTACACGCTTCCCCCATTTTCCTCAAAGGGATAAAAACCTGTTACATACTGCGTGTTATGTGTAACGTTCTTTTTATTTTTCCGAGCTCTTTTGTTTTTTTAATTTCGAAACCGAACTTTTCTGTATTTTTATACGCGCATTCTCATCAACACGTAAAGTCACTATGTCATTTTGAATATTTACTACTGTCCCATATATTCCGCCTGCCGTAACAACCTCATCATTCTTTGAAAGTTCTGAAAGCATTTTAGCATGTTCCTTCTGAGTTTTCTTTTGCGGTCTTATAAGCAAAAAATAGAAAATAATAAAAATAACAGCTATGGGCATTAATCCCATAAGCGAATTTGTAGCACATGACCCTGGCGCTGAAGCTGAACCAGTCTGAGCAAAAGCTAAACTTAACATATTTCCTCCCGTAATTTTGTTGACCGGTTTACCGGTTTGCCGGTTAGCCGGTTTTGTATTTTTCAATAAATTCTTTTTTAAATTGACTAAAACGGTTTTCTCGTATTGCTTTCCTTGAAAGCTGTATCAGTTTAACATAAAAATATATATTATGTAAAGATACCAATCGCATTCCCAACATTTCATTTATATTAAAAAGATGCCTGATATAGCCTTTTGTGTAATTCCGGCAGGTAAAACATTTACAATTCTTATCTATTGGTTCAAAATCTTCTTTAAAAACCGCATTGCGCACTTGTTTTTCGCCTGAAAAAGTCAGCGCTTGGCCGTTCCTGCCATTCCGGGTTGGTATAACACAATCAAACATATCCACCCCGGAACAAACAGCTTCCAGCATATCAGGCGGAGATCCGACTCCCATCAAATAACGCGGTTTGTTTTCCGGTAAAAATGAAACAGTGTAATCCGTTATCTCATTAATAAGTTCTACTGGTTCACCTACACCTATACCACCCAAAGCATATCCATCCATATCCAAATCAATTAATCCAAGAACGCTTGTTTTTCTTAAATCAGGATATGTACTGCCCTGTACTATTCCAAAAAGAGAACTGCTTTGATCTTTCAGAATAAACTGCTTTTTAGACCGTTCAGCCCATCTAAACGTTAATCCAACCGAATCCTTTACATATTCACGACTGGCCGGATAATGCACACACTCATCAAGCGGCATAAGAATATCGCTCCCTAACGCCAACTGAAAATCTATTATATCTTCCGGGGTAAAGAAATGAGTCGACCCGTCAATATGTGACCTGAATTCAACACCTTCCTCTTTTATTTTCCTTAATTCCGCCAGACTGAACACCTGAAATCCTCCGCTGTCAGTCGTTATAGCGCGCTCCCATCCCATAAATTTATGCAATCCACCGGCTTTTTTTATTATTTCTTCGCCCGGACGCAGATACAAATGATACGCGTTTGAAATCAGCATTTCAACTCCAGAGTCATACATTTCCTGGCTCGTAATTGTTTTTACTGCCGCACGCGTCGCAACAGGCATAAATACAGGCGTTGAAATTTCGCCATGAACCGTTAAAATTTTTCCTGTTCTGGCATTAGAATTTTTATCTTTATATTTCACTGAAAATTTCATAAATTTAGGGTTTCTACTCTATAATGTGGGGAAAATTTTTCAGACCCTTTAAATTACCGTATACTGTTCACCCGAATACATATGGTTGGTTTTACAATGGGATAGAAAAAAACTTCCCCCCTTGGTTTCTGACCCGGGTTTAAGCTAAGATTTTTTTTATTCTACGGATTAACTCTTCCGGCTGAAAAGGCTTAGTTACATAATGTGTCACCCCGCAGGATCTTGCCGTCATTTTTTCTACATCGTCATCAAGACAGGTTAAAAATATTTTAGGCAAATCCTGATATAATCCTTTATCTTTAAAATCTTCCAACAAATTAAATCCGCTTCTTTCAGGCATAAAAATATCAATTATCAACAAATCAGGATGGTATTTATCTATATATTCTTCTGCCTTAGTTGAATCTGAAAGCATTTTCAGGTCAAACCCTTCAGGCTCAAATATGTCTTTCAGGGTATTTAGAAAGGCTTTATCATCGTCAATAGCAAGTATTATTTTATCCACCGGAATCACCTCCTGTTATCTATTTTACCGCTAATACCTATATCATTTATGCGTATTTTATCATTATTGGGGACAAATTGTAAAGGCTTTTGGCTATTGCGAATATTTAAATCCTTACAAATAGACAAGATCAATCCAACGAATATAACGTAGGAGCGCCGTTTGCCTGCACACGTATAAAATTATCGAAAAACAATGGTGTAATATGCCAAACCAATATGCTAATGTCAAATTAAATAAGCATATTGTTATATCTAATCATACAAATAGCCTTTTAATCGCAAATAAACGAGCCGAGGCAAACGCGGCGCCTACATTATCTGATATTATTTGTTCTCTCGGATCAATTAGATCATTTACATTATGCTGCAGCGGCAAATAGCTTCTTAAGAATCGTCTCTTCAATAAGATCCCCGGTAAGTTTAACCATTCTCGGCATAACCGTAATAATCGATAATTGCTTAGTTTTGAACCGACTGAATAAAGCCTCTTGGTTTTCTTCTCCTGAAAACAGTTCATAAGCAAGATCAAAAAGACGCAGCCCTTCATAATCATCCTGTAAAAGAGCAACACCCATAAGAGCCATCGCATACAAATTAACAAAATATAGTATCGGCTCCTTTTTACTGACCATTTTTCTGGAGGCAATCACACAAAACTGTTTGCCGTTTTCTTTCCCGGTGTTTTCCTCTAAAACATTAATATTATTTTTGTTTATGGTTGTATCATCAAGAATGATAATTTTCTTGCCTTCGCGCAGAAGAGTTTCCGCTCTGGAAAGAAGATCATTATTAGTATCAAATTCTTCAACTCCGCGTCCATTATCAAAATACTTTCTAAACTTCTGCGTCATTACTGTGTATTCGTGCTTGATAAAAGGGTTTAATTCCCCTGAAATACTTTCCACAAGATCAGTCCTCATAAGAACAATAGTATCAGACACATCAACAGGTTTATCCATATTAAGCACCATATGATTTGAAATTTCATTTGTTAAAGATTTTACTTCGGCTGTTACATGGGCTGTATCCTCTCCGATGCTTTCCTGTATACGTTTTGTATATGTTTCTCTTTCTTTCTGGGTGGGAGAATGCACAAAATACATATCGCCCAATTGGTTACATCTGGCATGGCTTTCACCGGGAAAAGCATCCGGATAGTATTTCACCAACGCGCTTTGTATAAATTTTGAAACATCTTTTATCGTGAAAGTCTCCCGATTCATGTTAGAATTTGTTAAATCAAATTTTGCTTTTAGATATGGATCCGTTTCCAAAAGCTCTTTTATCAAACTGTCATTCATATTAAACTGATAATTACTTGCTACAGCAATATTTACTACACCGTATTTTCTTTTAATATTTGCCGCCTCTTTGAGAATCTGCGAAAAAGGAACTGTATCTCCGGGAAGAAGAATCATTATGGTATCTTCGATTTTTTCCCAGCTGGCAATATCCTCATTATCCCATGCAGCATAATCCACGGGGTTTTTATCAGCAACAGCCATTGTCAATAAACCGCTTGGCGTATTTTCAGGCACTTCAAAAATTGATCCTCTTTCATGCGCCCATCCTGAAACAGCGCTGCTGATAAAATCTTCTCTAAGCATTTTTACTGCTGCATCAAAATTTAAAGTTGTTTCCATAACTACAGCATTATCTTCTTCTACCTCATACCCTATAGGCTTCTTCTTGCTTTCCATTAAAACACCTGCTTTTGAAAGATACTGGTCTGAAAAAATATCAAACCCATCAGCATACCCGCCTTTTTTAAACCATGCCTTAATTTCCTTTGATTGTTTTTCACCAAGAGTATGAAGGTTTCTTGAAAATTTTTCACCATTAAGCATTAGAACCTCTTCAATAGGTATTACAAGAGGTTCTTCATGTACGGGATTCATTCTGTCAGAGTAAGCCATCATAACTCCTGTTTGTTTCCCTTCATTAATAACATTAGCCGCTCCTTTACCGTATTGCCGTGCCAGCCAATAATCATATTCATTGGGCTTTAATCCTCTTCCTATATACCCAAATATGGTATGCCTTAAAACATCCCGGGAAAGTCCAAGATCAAGTTCCTCATCATCCCACCGGGTCACAAGAATTGAACAAATAAATTCTGAAACTCCGGCTAGTCTTATATGTCCATGGATATCCTCTTCCTGTTTACCGGATATTTTCGCGGCAAGAACAGGGTTCTTTCTTATAAGCTCTCCCCACAAAGGGTCTTTACGACTAATAAGAAACCCTTCTGAAACAGCAATATTAAGTGCGCCTTTTTTTGAAAGAATTTCTTTTGCTCTCATTATTATAGATCGTATTGATACTTCTTTTTCCGGGACAAGAGACATTATTGTATCTTTCACTGCGTTAACTTTTTTTTGGCCTAAAAATTTATGCAACTCCTTATCTTCGGCCGAGATTCTGTTTGAAGCCGCCAAAGTCAACCATGGCGCGTTACGTCCCATAATTTCACCTACAAATACTTTTTTTGTATACCTGTAACAGCAGATGTCCAAAACCGGTTTTTCATGTGATTAGCCATAGTGTTAAACCCAACCATCTGAACCATAGCATCAGCGTCTATACTTTTCGGCACAGAAAGATACCTTCCCTTCCTGCCTTTTTTTATTTGAGCAAGCATCATAGCCACTTTGGAATGATCGTCTCCACCCGTAACAATCATGCCTCCATAACCTTCAATGTTCTTCATTGTCTGAACAAATTTGCCAATCGCTTCTCCAAAATCATCACCCATAGCAGTATACAGACTATTTATCAATTGATTTTCTTTTGTGGTTAATTTATTCCAGTTTTTAATTTCTTGGATATCCATTAAAATATCATAAGCTTTTTCATTAACTCTTTTATTTTTTTGAATATCTTCAACTATTTTAAAGGGATGCTCTCTTGAATACTTAAGATCTGTGGTAGGCCTTGTTTGTATCCTTGACGCGAAATATCCGTCAATAGGAATATGAAAGTCTTCAAAATTTTCTGACACAAGTCCTGTAAAACCCTTTTCCACACCAACAACTCTCCACCCCAGTTTTTCAAGTTCTACCGCAGCTGAAGCAACAACTGTATTAAGACCGGCACAATCTCCACCGCTTTGAACAATAAGAATGGTTTTCTCTTTAATCGCTTTTCGAATATTGTCAATAGGCGCTACACTATTTACAAATTTTTCTGTCGCAGTTGAATCTCCGATATGCATAGATTCATGTTTAACCAGACTAAGAAATAAATCATCAGAATTTTCCGAACAAAAAAGAATATTAAAATAAACTTCGTCTGTATAAATGGAGTCGTATCCGCTATATGTACTCGGATGGGCAATTATCTGCGCCTTAACTTGCCTTATCATTTCTTCTCTATATGGCTCAGTTAACCCCTTTTCTTTTAATTTGTTTCTGTACAATTCGCAGAATGTGTTTATCCAACCCCGCAGGGAATATACTTTAAGATTCTGCTGCCATGAAGACAACTGATCCAATTTACTATTATTAGAAATCAAGTTTTTTACCGTAAGGTATCCTGCCCCTTTTATCTTTTCTGCTGTCGCTTGATTCAAAAGATCGTGCAGATCAATACCATATTTATCAAATCCAAGTTCTTCTTCGCCAAACCCAGCCAAATGCCCAGGCTTTGGGTGATTCACTCTCTCTTTCTTTATTCTGATTTGTAAAAACTCTTTTTTTATCACGGATATAAGGCCTTCCATCATTTGTTGTGAAGCAATCTTAATCTCTGGTTTTCCTTGAGCAATGGATTTCAAAGATTTGGGCACTATTTCTACCGTAAGCTCCGATTCTTGTTCTGATCTTTCTTTTAATCCATATGTAAAAATCCTGGCATTTATCTGTTCCACCAATTCTTGTTCAATTTCAGAAATCGGCATCTCTCTGCCCGACTCCTTAACTCGTTTCATAACCTTTTCAACAAGGCCCTTGGCATAACGAGTTGTTAATTCTTGTTCAAAAACGATAACTCTCTGCCAGGAATATTCTTTGTTGTATTCATCAACAATCTGTGAAATTAAATACGGGCCTAATGTAGTATTTAAAGAACCAATTTTTTGCCCAAAAGCAAAACTAATACTAGAAAACAAAAATATCGGAATCAACAATACTGTTACGATTTTAATTCCAAATAAATTTTTTGTATTTTTAAACATTGTCATCATGGTTAATACTCCTTGGTTTTAATTATACTATTCTAAATAAAAATGTAGATTTCATTGTCTAGAAAACAATGAAAATAGTTGTTGCAAAAAGCTTACCTTAAGACAAGACGGGTTATTTCATATTTTGCGTATGAAAACCAATTAATTATAACAAAAAATTAATGTCAGGTAAAGGCAGGCATTAAAATATCAACATTGCGTCCCCGTATGAAAAAAACCTGAATTTTGACTGAATTGCCTGTTCATAGGCATTACGGATACTCTCTTTGCCGGCAAAAGCACTGACCAACATAAGCAGAGTAGATTGAGGCAAATGAAAGTTAGTAATTATGCCGTCAATTATTTTAAAATCATATCCGGGATATATAAAGATATTAGTTTCACCATTAACAGCCTTGACTTTGTTTTTTTCAATTGCCGCTGATTCTAACACACGCACCGAAGTAGTACCTACGGCAAATACCCTGCCGCCTGACATTTTTGTTTTATTAATGATCTTTGCCGAACTTTTATTTATCTCATACTGCTCTGAATGCATATGATGATTTTCGATTTTCTCAGCGGTAACAGGCGCAAATGTCCCATAACTTGTATGCAATGTAACAAAAACAAGGAAAACACCTTTATCTGCGATAGTCTTTAAAAGTTTTTTTGTAAAATGAAGACCGGCTGTCGGCGATGCCGTAGCTCCGTCATTTAAAGCATATACTGTCTGATAGGATTCTCTATCCTGAAAGGTATCATCTCTTGAAATATACGGCGGCAAAGGCACATGGCCTGTTTTAAATACTTCACTTAACGGCGCATTAAATTCAACTAACCTTCCCAGCTTTGTTTTCCCAAAAACTTGAGCCTCTATTCCGTTTTCCAAATAAACTATTTCTCCATCTTTTACCCTTTTAGACGGACGCACTAACGCATACAGCTTCTTAGCTCCAGGATTAAGCAAAAAGATCTCCACTTTAGCCCCGGTTTTGCGCCTGCCATAGAACCTTACAGGAACAACCCGCGTATTATTTAAAACCAGGCAATCCCCTTTTTTTAAATATTCTAAAATATTATGAAAATTTTTTTCGTAAATCCTTCCCTTTTTTCTATCCAAAACCATTAAACGAGATTCATCCCTTTGTTTTAAAGGCGTTTGTGCTATTAACTCTTTCGGCAAATAATAATTAAACTCAGCTAGTCTCATAAATAATAAATTTTTTGGGCTCCTTCATGACATCCCGATCTAAATAATTATCCGTGCGGGGAAACCCCTCCTCTACACCAACCAGTTTGGAGTACATATCATACACCAGGAAACAAATCAACAATCAAATTTATTGGCCAACCAACAACACCTTTCTCATATTTATAATTTCCGTACCTGGATAATAATATTTCACTATCTTCTCATATTTCCATCTTCGAAGCGACATGGAAAAACCGCCCCACTGGCACATACCTACTCCGTGCCCCCACCCATATCCGCTAAAAAGATAAAAAAATGGATATTTTTTAACATTAAAATTGCCGCTTTTCAAAAGTTTTCTACCAATAATATCTCGAAAACTTTCGCCTGTAACTTCAAACCACTGATTATGAGATTTTATACGAACATATTTAACACGGCCGGAAGCGTTTCTTTTACCTTCTTTTATGGCGCTTATACCATTAATAGGATATCCATACTTTCGCAATTTTTCGGCAATTTCTTCGCCTGAAATCTTTACCTGCCACCTGGAATAGGGGGTCCATTTACAGAAAGGACACCGAACCCCGCCAAGAGGCTTAAGATGATTCCCCCACAAGTTGGCAATATTCTGCGTATGGCCTCCGCAACACGCATGAAAATAAGCGGGAAAAACTCTGCCTCTATATCCTAAAACTATGCTTTTTGTAGCTTCAACAGCTTTGTTAGTACGCCATTTCTCCCTGCCCCGCCCTCCGTAAACCTGCGAAAACGTGTCATCAGTAACATCATAGCTTTCATTCTTTCGACGTTCACATTCATAAACAGCAAAACTGCGAGACACAACAGCTTGAGCTTTTAGCATTTCAAAAGGCCATAAATGGTTTACTTCACAGGGCAAAACTCCTTTCAAATAATCTTCTAATTCAAGCCTGTTTATTACATCAAACCCTTTTGGGGTTTTTGAAATTTCTACGACCCCCCTATAAAATGCGCCATTTACATACAAGCCGCTTCGTAAAGACACTATGCGTATACCTGCAGAGTCAAAAAACATCTCACCGATTCTTATTGCGTTTGATTCAGAAAAAACTTTATTACATTTTTCAATCTTGGCTTTTCGAATCAATAAATTCCCGGAACCGCTATCATATATATTGCATCTTTTTTCGGCACCAATACTTAATTCATTGACATCATGCAATATTCTGACACGCACAAAAAAGGCTTTATTTTTATCAACCTGTATTTTGATTGGAATATAAAAAAACCGGAATATGCCGACAAGCGCGATAATAATAAGCGCGATCTGGAAAATTTTTCTGTTTGGCATTACTTAACTATCACATTTTACTTTCTAAAAAATAAATAACACGCCAACGATACTAAGCCGCTTATAAGAATACTCGTTGTTATGGGAAAATAAAAACAAAAACTACCGCGTTTGATAAATATATCTCCTGGCAACCTTCCAAGCCACGGCACTTTTCCCAGAAAATAAAACACAACGCCCACTAAAAAAATTATTACTCCCAAGATCAAAAGATACTTTCCAATAACATGCGTATGTGTCATCTCATCCCCCTTAATGAGACTATGGTTTCAGGAGTCCTTCGACTATGCTCCCCTCGACTACGCTCGGGACAAGCAGGATAAACTCCCGCGCACTGAAACCGTTTAGTCGAATTAACCATTACACAACAATTTGCATCTTAAAAAAAACCTTTTTGTACACCTGGTTTTTGTCCCAAATAATCATACGCTTTATCCGTTAATTCACGACCGCGCGGAGTCCTTCTTAAAAATTCAATTTTTAAAAGATATGGTTCAATAACATCCTCTATTGTATCAATTTCTTCGTTCAGAGAAGCCGCTAAGGCTTCAATCCCTACGGGGCCTCCTTTATATATTGAAAAAATGATTTCCAAAACACGGCGCGATATTCTGTCCAATCCTTCTCCGTCTATACCATGCACGGCTAACGCGTCAACAACAGTTTCACGGTTAATATACCCATTGGCCTTAACTTCCGCCCAATCTCTTGCCCTTCGCAAAAGGCGATTAGCTATTCTTGGCGTCCCTCTTGACCGAACAGCTAATTCCATTGCGCCATCCTCATCAATGGCAATCCCCAGAAGCTTAGCCGAACGTTTTATTATATTCGCTAAATCTTCCGGCGAATAGAATTCAAGATGAAAAAACATACCAAACCTGTCTCTCAACGGAGCGCTTAAAAGCCCCGCACGTGTAGTCGCTCCTATTAGAGTAAAACGTTTTAAATTAAATTTTATTGTTTTAGCATAAGGACCTTTATCCACCAAAAAATCTATCTGAAAATTTTCCATTGCCGGATAAATAAATTCTTCAACAACTTTAGAGAGTCTATGGATCTCATCAATAAAAAGAATATCTCCTTCTGAAAGGTTTGTAAGAATCCCGATTAAGTCACCCGCTCTGTCAATTGCCGGCCCGCTTGTCGCAGTTACCTTTGTTCCTCTCTCATTGGCAATAATATGCGCCAACGAAGTTTTCCCGAGTCCCGGAGGTCCTGAAAAAAGCAAGTGTTCCAAAGGTTCGTCTCTTTTTGCCGATGCTTTAAGCGCGATATCCATAGTATTCACGACAGGATGCTGGCCGATAAAATCTTTAAACAGTTTTGGACGAAGAGAAAGATTTGTTATAACATCTTCTTCTGATTCACATTGCCTAACAAGGCTGTCATTTTCATTTATAAACTTTTCCCGCCCAAGTTCTTCCATTCATACCCCTTAATTGAACTACGATTTTAATTCTTTGACCGTACAAAATATTAATTATAGCTTACATTACTCTTTTATTTTCGTCATAGAAATATTTTTGAATTAATAATTATTGTACCAGTCTGCCTTTATATACCTGATTCAACAAATCCTCACTTGTTTTTAAATCAGGTTCGCGATCCAAAGCTTTTTTTATCATTTCCTCTGCTTCGCTTCTTCTATATTGTAACTGCAAAAGAACTTCAAGCGCTTCATGTTTTATATTTCCATACTTCTCAAGAGGTAAGATCTCTGTTCTGTCCTGTATTAACCCAAACTTGCCAACCTTACCTTGAAGTTTAGCAACGATCAGACGCGCGCGTTGTTCCCCAATACCAGGAAGCTTTTTTAAAAAAACAACGTCACCCGAATCAATAGCGTCTGCTATTTTTGAAAAAGGCTCAGCAAGTGCTTTGCAGGCTGCTTTTGGACCTACCCCGGAAACTGAAATAAACTTTTCAAAAAACTCTTTTTCAACGCCGTTCAGAAAACCTATTAAAACCGGAACCGCACGGGAAGGCTCCATCTGATAATAATGATAAGTAACTAATTCTATCTGGCCTTTTGTTTCAGGTTCAACATCCTCGTTATTTTTAATACAATTATCCTCCATAAATTTTTTGTCTATTGCCTTCATCACGGCAATGGGAACCAATACTTCATAACAAATATTTCCAGCTTTAATCAAAAACATACCGTCTTTTTTATCAATTATCGCACCACTTATTCTCGATATCATAATACCAACCTTTTTATTAGGAAGAAACCGGCTAACCGGCTAACCGGCTAACCGGCAAACCGGATATATACACATAACTGAGCGCGATCGCAAGCGCGTCACTTATATCAAAAGGTTCCGGAAATTTTTTTAGATTTAAAAGCGTTTTAACTATGCGCTGAATTTGTTTTTTACTTGCCCTGCCGTTACCCGTAACCGCTTTCTTTATATGCGTCGCGGAATAATTAACAAGGTGTATAGAATTAATGCCGCATAATAAACAGGCTACTCCTCTTGCGTGCCCCATAAGTATAGACGTACTTGGATGTTTATAATGAGAATAAAGCTTTTCTAAGACAATAACCGAAGGCTTATGTGTTGCGATAATGTCTTCTAAATTTTTATAGATAATAACTAACCGCTCTGAAATTCCCTGGGTGGAACTGGTTCTTACCACACCCGCTTCAATAAATTTTATCCGATCCGCGTTCTGCGTTTCGATTACCCCATATCCCGTCCTTAATAACCCTGGATCAATACCTAAAATTCTCATAATTTTAATGAGCACATAATTTACATAACCAAAGGCAGTGTAAATTATAAGTGCGGATTTAATCCCCGCGCCTGTCCGCCTTTGGCGAAAAACTGGGGAGCCATTTAACCTATTTTTGTTATGCAAAAACAAACGCGTTTACACTTTTTATTTTAATTATCGATTTGTTTTAATACCTCATCCGGAATATCAAAATTCGAATATACATTCTGAACGTCATCATTGTCTTCAAGATCTTCCACAAGCGTCAAAACCTTTTTAGCAATATCCGCGTCTTCAACTTTAACACTGTTTTTAGGAATCATACTTAACTCTCCGGATTCAATTTTTACCTTTTTTTCAAGTAAAGCTGTTCTTACTTTGTCAAAATCCTGCATGGCGCAAACTACTTGAAAAAAATCTTCATCTGAAGTAAGGTCTTCTGCTCCGGACTCTAAAACTATATTTAACAATTCTTCCTCACTGCCATCTTCTTTTTTTATAAGAAAAATTCCCTTTTTTTCAAATTGAAAAGCTACAGAGCCAGCACCAGCCATATTTCCTCCACGTTTAGTAAAAATACTGCGGACTTCACTGGTAGTACGGTTCCTATTATCCGTAAGGCCTTCAACAATAACAGCCACGCCGCCAGGTGCGTATCCTTCAAAAGAAACCGTTTCATAAGAAACACCTTCAAGTTCACCGGTTCCTTTTTTTATTCCACGTTCTATATTATCCGCCGGCATATTAGCATCTTTAGCTTTTTGGATTGCTAAACGCAAACGAGGATTAGCATCAGCATTTCCGCCGCTTTCCCTGGCTGCCACAGTTATTTCACGAATTAACTTGGTAAATATCTTACCACGTTTAGCATCCAGCGCCCCTTTTTTGTGTTTTATACTAGCCCATTTTGAATGTCCAGACATACTATCTCCTTTTCCCGCCACACGTTGCACGCCACACGTTACACGTTTTCTTCTATCCTATCCCTCTCTCCAAAGGAGAGAGGGAACGTGCCGCGTGAGACGTGTACCCTGTAACGTATCAATGTGAATGTACTTCTTCTTTCGCTTTTTTGCTTTCCGCGATGACCTTTTGAGCTACATTAGACGGTACTGTTTCATAATGTGCAAAAGACATTGTATAAGTTGCTCTTCCAGCGGTAAGCGATTTTAATTCATTCGCGTATTTATACATTTCTTCTAAAGGAATCTGCGCCCTGAGTAACTGCATGCCACCTTCAGAATCCATTCCTTGTACACGACCGCGGCGTGAACTTAAGGAACCCGTAATATCCCCCATGTTTTCTTCCGGAACAGTAAGTTCAACATTCATAATAGGTTCCAAAAGTACAGGTTTTGCTTTATCACACGCCTCTCTAAACGCATGTGCGGCAGCTATTTGAAAAGCAATATCTTTAGAATCCACAGGGTGCGTTTTACCATCATAAACAGTGGCTTTTACGTCTATTATGGGATACCCGGCCACAGTTCCATCGGACATAGCGTTTCTTATTCCTTTTTCACAACTACCCACAAATTGCTTAGGTATCGCCCCTCCGACAACTTCATCAACAAACTCAAACCCTGCGCCTCTTTCAAGCGGTTCAACGCGAAGCCAAACTTCGGCAAATTGCCCCGCACCGCCAGACTGTTTTTTGTGTCTGTACTTTGAGTCGCCATTACCGCTTATTGTCTCTTTATACGCAACTTTAGGAGTTCCGATTTCAACTTCTACCCCATATCTTTCTTTCATACGATTAACAACCGTTTTAAGATGCATATCTCCCATTCCGGAAATAACCAATTCATGCGTCTGTTTATCCAACACCATCTTAAAAGTCGGATCTTCCGCCATAAGTTTTCCAAGCGCGCCGGATATCTTATCTTCATCCGAACGGCTTTTTGGTTTTATCGAGAAACTTATAGCTGGTTCCGGGAATTTAATATTTTTAAATTTTATAGACTCTTTATCATCTGAAAGTGAATCTCCTGTATCCGTATCCTTCAATTTAGCCGCGCTGACAATATCTCCGGCAACCGCGCAATCCGTCTGGATTTGATCTTTTCCTTTAAGAAAAAATAATTGCCCAAATTTTTCAGGAGTGTTTTTCGAAGAATTTTGAACTGTTTGATTAGAAATAGCTTTCCCGCTTCTTACCCGAAAAATTGATATCTGTCCCGCGTACGGATCTGATATTGTCTTAAAAACCTGTGCCGAAAATCCCGCATCAGTTTTGGGTTCTATCTTAATTGCTTCCGCGGATTCCCCGGCATTATCCGGTTCAATCTCAATTGGGGGCAAATCTTCAGGTGACGGCATATATTTATTTATCATTTCCATTATTTCGTCTATTCCAATTCCCTTTTCAATTGAAGCTGGAACAATCGGAATTATTTTACCGCTATCCACTCCTGCCCTGAAAGCCCTAATCAGCTCTTCAGGAGACAACACACCTTCTTCTAAATATTTTTCCAAAAGCACGTCATCAGATTCTGCTACGCCCTCTGCCATTTCGCTAGAAAGCAGATCTGCTTCGTCTTTATCATCTCCCTGAAGTTTATCAATCCCCTGTTTTGTCAACAAATTTGCCATGCCGGCAAAAGAAGGCCCAGACCCGTTTGGATAATATAACGCGACACAATTTTTCCCGAATATTTTGCGGATACCTTCTAAAACTTTCGTAAAATTCGCGTTATCTTTATCCATCTTATTGATTATTATCATCCCCGGCATATTACGTTCCTGTACTAACTTCCAAAACTTGCTGGCGCCAACTTCAATACCGCTTACAGCATCTATCAATAACACTGCGGCATCCGCGGCGTTTATCCCTGCAACCACGTCTCCTATATAATCTAAATATCCCGGAGCATCAAGAATATTAACTTTAATCCCGTCTTTTTCGTAAGATGAAACAGACAAGTTAATTGAAGTCTTTCTTTCTTTTTCATCATCACTATAATCAGAAACCGTCGTTCCCGAATTAACGCTGCCTTTTTTTGATATTGTTCCGCCTTTAAATAGTAAATTTTCAGTTAAAGTAGTTTTCCCCGCACCTGAATGTGATAAGAGTACAATATTCCTGATGTTTTTCGTTGAAACAGTCACTGTTACCCCCTTCTTTTAATGAGACTTTGGTTCAAAAGTCCTTCGACTACGCTCCCCTCGACTACGCTCGGGACAAGCAGGATAAATTTCCGCGCACTGAAATCATTTAGTCGAATTAATGTCCGTATGCCTTGAGGGAAATTTGCGCAGCACATTTACCTCAAATCCAAGCAGACGGACTACTTATTTGCAAGCTCGAATGAGACAAATCACATGAATGACAGTTCTTTTTTTACTTCCATATCTTTCCTCTGGCAAGGATATACCGCAAAGGAATGACTCTACAACAATGTTTTTATTATAAAGGGTTGAATAGCTTTGTCAATGAGAATTAGTCGGTGAATGGTTAATGGTTGATGGTAAATGATTTAAGGAAACAGGCCTCAGCCTGTTTCCTTAATAAAAAAATCAAACATTATACTGCCTGATAAATGTTCCGTACAATGTCATATTTTTCACGTATATTATCACATTTTCTATCCATACGCGGTAAAATATAGAGCATTTTGTTTTCAATCATTTGTTCCAGAAACTTTTTTGAAACAGGCGTATCAACTATTTTATCGTAAAAGCTTTTAATGCTTTCTATATCCGCATTTAAAGACGACATAATTGTTAATGTAAGCGCCTCAAACACAGGTATATATACATCCATGTTTGTTTTTGAATCATTTATCGCCGCGATCCATGATGTGCCTTTTAATTTGTCAAACAGATGAGCATCGCTGTTTTCCTGTTTTGCGACAAGAAATATATTGTCTTTTACAAGTTTTTCTTCTGATTTTAAAAGCTGGTTTATTTCCCGCATTAAATCACCGTTACCAGCGCTTCTTCTTACAGTTTTTAAAGTTTTGTCTGTAAATAAAGGTTTACCTTCCTCATCGGTCATTTCTTTTATAGCATCAATAATTTTCCAAAGCGGCTCAATAAAACTATCCTGATCTTTTCCGATATCATCGTCAATTGCTATTAAAAGCATCTCTTTAGGATGTTCTTTCTGCCACTCGATTAAACTGTGCCTTAAAAATTCGGCCTGCATTGTAATATCCGTATCATTTAAACGCGTTCTTTCACTTTCGCCATCCAAAGTTTCTTTAATCGCCTTAATATCCAGCAAATGGTTTCCTTTTATATCCGGCCAATGTATTTTTGCTAAAGGATGCGGTATGCGATTTTCAATTAAAGCTTCCAAATCTTTAAGCTTTATTTTCGCATGGAATAAGTCTCCGGAATCTCTATAGGCTTTTACTAAATCCTTTAGAAGCTCTATACGTAAAGCTTCACTACTAAGCTTTTCAATAACATCAGCCGCCTGCTCACAAAGTTGTAATTCACACTGGATAATAGCCAAAGAAGACAAAACCTGGTCATCATCCAATCGCCAGGTTTTAGTCTCCAGTTTCTTTATTATTTCCATGACTTTTCTTTTAGAATCAATCCCGGAATAATTCTCACTCAAATAAAACTTTGCTATATTTCGCAAACATATTGCACAACGGCCAACATCTCTTCCAAGCAATGCCACAGCCTCAGGATGTTCCCCAGGCTCCTTATGCAAAACTTCAAATAAAGAACTTACCTCTTCATAAATCCAGTCTATTAACCTTTTGTTTTTGTATGAATAATTCAAACGTTCATACGGAACTATTCTTAATACTTCTTTAAATCCATCTATTCTTCTTGCAATCTTAAAATCCCGAAGCATTAGCACAGCATTTGAAACTTTTGACTTAATTTTTTTAATAACATCAGCCGCCTGATCACAAAGTTGTAATTCACACTGAATAATAGCCAAAGAAGACAAAACCTGGTCATCGTCCAACCGCCAGGTTTTAGTCTCCAGTTTCT
>JBDRLO010000037.1:0-18942 GCA_043812935.1 Candidatus Omnitrophota bacterium | reverse complement strand
TTTGTTCGCCAGATACATTGTTATCGCCGCTGTCAACGTTGTCTTGCCATGGTCTACATGCCCTATCGTTCCTATGTTTAAATGCGGTTTTGTTCTCTCAAATTTCTGTTTGGCCATTTTTCCCTCCTTGAAACAGTTAATCGTATTTTAGTATATAATATTATAGTCATCCTATTTTACTGAATCACCTGATATAATTTTGTCCATTATATCTTTAGGCACTTCTTTATAAAAAGAAGGCTCCATTGTATACGTTGCTCTCCCTTGTGTCAAGCTTCTTAACGCAGTCGCGTATCCAAACATTTGCGCTAAAGGCGCCGCGCCTGTTATAATTTTTGTCGTACCTTTCTGTTCTATGTTTTCTACTTTTATTCTACGCATATTCATATCACCGATCACATCACCCAAATACTCATCAGGTGTCGTAACTTCCAGCTTCATAATCGGCTCTAAAAGTACCGGCTTTGCCTTGCGCATACCTTCGCGAAGCGCTATACCTCCGGCATTACTGAAAGCCATTTCAGACGAATCAACTTCATGATACGATCCGTCGTACAATATCGCTTTTATATCCGTCGCAGGATAACCTGCTAACACACCGGTTTTTGCAGCGTTACGCACGCCCTGTTCTATCGCCTTAAAATATTCTCGAGGGATAGATCCGCCCTTAATCTCTTGTACAAAAATAATGCCTTCTCCCGGTTCGGCCGGTTCAACTTTCATTTCAACGTGCCCGTATTGTCCGCGGCCTCCGGACTGCTGGATAAATTTACCAGTTACTTCAACAGCATTTCTTACTGTTTCTCTATAAGCTACCTGTGGACTGCCGACTGTCGCTCCCACTTTAAATTCACGTTTTAATCTATCAACAATTATTTCAAGATGAAGTTCGCCCATACCGCTAATAATTGTCTGTCCGGTTTCTTCATTATATCGAACCTGAAAAGAAGGGTCTTCTGTTTCAAGTTTTTTTAATCCCATTCCTAACTTATCCTGATCTGCCCTTGTTTCCGGTTCTATTGCCATAGAGATAACCGGTTCCGGATATTGTATTCTCTCTAAAGTTATCGGATGTTTTTCCTCGCAAATAGTATGCCCGGTTGAAGTATCTTTTAACCCGACAACGCCAACAATATCACCCGGCCCTGCTTCTGTAATTATTTCCCTTTGATCGGCATGCATTCTTACAATTTTTCCAACTCTTTCTTTTTTCTCAATTGTAGAATTAAAAACATACGTTCCAGGGAAAAGCTTTCCCGAATATATACGAGCAAAAGTCACTACACCAACAAAAGGATCCGTCATGATTTTATAAGCATACGCGCAAAGCGGTTCTTTTTCATCAGGAAGGATCTCAATATCTTTCTCTGTTTTCATATCAATTGCCCGGGGATGTTTCACATCAACAGGTGACGGCAAATAATCGCAAATCGCATCTAAAACTGATTTCATGCCTTTGTTCCTAAGAGCGGAAGCGCACATAACAGGAATAAAAACATTATTATTGGTTGCTCTGCGTATAAAAGATTTTAATTGATCAGGATAAATCCCTTCATCCATTAAATACATTTTCTCAGCTTCTTCATCAACATCAGCCAATTTTTCAATAAGATTGTGGCGCCAATGGCTTGCAATATCTTTCATCTCTTCGGGAATTTCCGATTCTATCACTTCTCCTAAATCTCCCTTTTCGCCAAACATATATGCTTTACATGTAATTAAATCAATAACTCCGCAAAATCCCTCTTCTTTCCCAATAGGTATCTGTATGGGGGTAGCATTAGCACCAAGTTTTTTGTGTATATCAATTATTACACGATAAAAATCCGCGCCCACACGATCTAATTTATTTATAAGCGCTATTTTAGGAACTTCATAATGATCTGCCTGGCGCCAGACAGTTTCTGTTTGCGGCTGAACCCCGCCCACCGCGCAAAAAACAACTAACGCACCGTCAAGCACTTTCAAAGAACGTTCAACTTCAATTGTAAAATCAACATGCCCCGGAGTATCAATAATGTTTATATTATTATCTTTCCAGAGACAGGTTGTAACCGCGCTTGTTATTGTAATACCACGTTCCTGTTCCTGTTCCATCCAATCCATTACAGCTGTACCTTCATGTACCTCACCAATTTTGTAGGTTTTCCCTGTATGATACAGAATTCTTTCCGTAACAGTTGTTTTCCCGGCATCTATATGCGCAATTATTCCTATATTTCGTATATCCTCTATTTTATTCATATTTATTTACTCACATTTTCAAAAAGTTACACGTTACAAGTTTCACGTTCCACGTCTTTTTATCCCTTTACCCCCCCTGTACCACAAGAAAACAGGATAGGCTATTTCTCTCCCGCAAGGGAGAGTAAAGCGTGCCACGTGTTACATGCCACGTGTCACGCAAAATTTACCACTTATAATGCGCAAAAGCTTTATTAGCTTCCGCCATTTTATGAGTATCTTCTCTTTTCTTTATTGCCGCGCCTTCTTTTTTGTAAGCGTTTATCAATTCATCCGCAAGCTTAACCCCCATTGGACGGCCTTTTTGCTGCCTTGCAAAATCCCGTAACCATTTCATGGCAATAAACTGACCCCGCTCAAGTTTCACTTCAATCGGCACCTGATATGTAGCTCCGCCAATCCTTCTAGATTTTACTTCTAAAAGCGGCCGTGTGTTATCAAGAGCCTGAATAAACACTTCATGAGGATCTTTGTTTTTAACTTTTTCAGAAATAACATCAAACGCCCCATATACAATTTTTTCCGCCACGGATTTCTTCCCGCGTTCCATAACCATATTTATAAACTTTCCCAGCACTTTGCTGTTAAATTTTGGATCTGGTAATGGTTCTCTTTTTTCCGCTCTATGCCTTCTCATATTGCTCCCTGTTTTTATTAAGCTTCCCTAACTATCCACCATCTACTGCTTCGGTTTCTTTGCTCCGTATTTTGATCTGCCTCGCCGCCGAGATTCAACTCCTGAAGCATCCAACGTTCCTCTGATCATATGGTATCTTACCCCCGGTAAATCTTTCACCCTGCCGCCGCGGACAGTAACAAGCGAATGTTCCTGCAAATTATGTCCTTCCCCCGGGATATACGCTGTAACTTCTATCCCGTTAGTCAACCTAACTCGTGCAATTTTTCTCAAAGCTGAGTTTGGTTTTTTCGGCGTACGTGTTTTAACCTGCAAGCAAACCCCTCTACGCTGGGGACATCCCTGCAAAGCCGGAGCTTTACTCTTTTCTTTTTGCGCTTTTCTGCCTTTGCGTATTAATTGATTTATTGTCGGCATATTCTCCTCTTCATTTCTTTTAATTATTTCGTTTCTTCAGTAATCAAGACTTTTTTTTCAGACTTTTCTTCGGGTTTTAAAATTTCCCGTTCCAATGAAATTCTTCTATGGTCATCATATCCTGTCCCAGCGGGAATCAAATGACCCATAATAATATTTTCTTTAAGCCCTGCTAAATTATCAACTTTTCCGGCTGCAGCGGCTTCCGTCAAAACCCTAGTTGTTTCCTGAAAACTTGCCGCGGAAATAAAACTTTCCGTAGTAAGCGAAGCTTTCGTTATACCTTGAAGAACCGGTTCAGCTGCCGCAGGTTTCTTTTTCTTTTTCATAACACGTTTATTTTCTCTTTTAAAAGTACTTTTGTCTACTTTATCCCCCAGCAAAAATACCGTATCACCGGGATCTGTTATTTTAATGTTACGCAGCATTTGCCGAATAATGGTTTCAATATGTTTATCATTTATTTGAACGCCCTGCAAGCGATAAACTTCCTGAACCTCATTTAAAAGATATTCCTGCAAAACCTTTTCTCCTGAAACACGGAGAATATCCTGAGGAACAACCGGGCCCTCTACAAGCTGTTCTCCCGCGGAAACGTTATCACCACGATAAACGTTTAAATGTTTACCATGCGGGATAACATATTCTTTACGCATCCCTGTTTCACTTTCAACGATTATGCGTTTCTGGCCTTTCTTTGATTCTCCGAATTCAACCACACCGTCGATCTCACTGATAATTGACGGATCTTTCGGTTTCCTGGCTTCAAAAAGTTCCGCAACACGCGGCAGACCGCCTGTAATATCCTTAGTTTTAGTCATTACTCGATGTGTTTTAGCCAAAACATCACCGGCAAGAACCGTTTGTTTATCTTTAACCGCAATATGCGCCCCAACTGGTAAAGGATATATCGCCTCAACTTCATTATTACTGTTAAGCACCAAAAGCTGCGGATGATAATCACCTTTTTGATCAATTATCACCTTATTCCTTACACCGGTTGCTTCATCAACTTCAATTTTCATCGTCACATCTTTTTTAATATCTTCATATTGTATTTTCCCTTCAACTTCCGTCAATATCGGCACTGAGTAAGGATCCCATTCAGCATATTTGGTACCCTTTTTAACCATTTTACCGTTTTCAAAGAAAATACTCGAACCTTGCGGGATCGTCTGCCTTTCAATCTCTCTACCGTCCGGTTCGTTAATACTTATTTGCCCATTCCGGTTAAGGACTACAAATATGCCGGGTTCTCTGCTTTGAACCACTCTTAAATTGTGGTACTGTATCACTCCCTCATCTTTTGTTTTAAAAAACGACTGTTCAATAATCCTACTGGCAGTACCACCTATATGAAATGTCCGCATAGTAAGCTGCGTTCCGGGTTCTCCTATAGACTGCGCGGCAATAACACCAACCGCCTCGCCTGGCTCAACAAGTTTTCCTGTCGCAAGATTACGGCCGTAACATCTCGCGCACACGCCCAAGTCTGCTTCACAGGTAAGCACACTCCTTATGCGTATTTTTTCAATACCGGCTTCTTCAATTCTTTGCGCGTGTTCTTCCGTAATAATTTCCCCGGATTTTACAATAAGTGTATCAGTAACAATATCAACAATATTATCCAAAGCAACTCTGCCTATAATGCGTTCTGCCAAAGAAACAACAACTTCATCACCTTCAATAATAGCGGTTGAAGTAATCCCATTTAATGTCCCGCAGTCCATTTCTCTGATAATAACATCCTGGGCTACATCAACCAGCCTTCTTGTAAGATATCCGGAATCCGCAGTTTTAAGCGCAGTATCTGCTAAACCTTTAC
The DNA here is from genome assembly GCA_043812935.1 of Candidatus Omnitrophota bacterium. Taxonomy (GTDB): domain Bacteria; phylum Omnitrophota; class Gorgyraeia; order Tantalellales; family Tantalellaceae; genus JBDRNE01. Next base: position 13,819 of record JBDRLO010000037.1, on the reverse strand, counting down.
GCGCACCGTGAGTTGAAATAAAATATTCCAAAACCGTAAGGCCTTCCCGGAAATTAGCCGTAATGGGCGTTTCTATAATTTCACCTGATGGTTTAGCCATAAGACCTCTCATCCCGGCAAGCTGTCTTATCTGCTGACGAGAACCTCTTGCTCCTGAATCCGCCATCATAAATACAGGATTAAAATTATCTAAATGGCGAAAAACCAAACTTGAAACATCCTCAGTTACATGCGTCCAGATATCAATAATTTTATTGTATCTTTCACCATCGGTTATAAAACCTCTCTGGTACTGCATCTGAATTTTATCAACTTCCGCCTGGGCCGACTCTATTCTCTTTGCTTTCTCTTCAGGAACACTAAGATCCGCAACCGCCATCGATGCTCCGGAAAGCGTAGATTCTTCAAATCCAAGTTTCTTAAGCGCATCCAACAAAGTCACGGTCTCTCTGTGCCCCTTAAGCCTGTAACAATCTGAAATCACACGGCTGACAGTTTTTTTATCCATGTGTTCATTGTAATACGGCATACCTTCCGGTAAAATATCATTAAAAATAATCCTTCCAACAGTTGTCGCAACAACCTCTTTGTCAATTCTCACCTTTATTTTGGCAAATTTATCAACCTCATCATTTTGATACGCCATAATAACTTCTTCAGCATCCGCAAAAGCTTTTCCTTCACCTTTTACGCCTAATTTCATCTTTGTCAAATAATAAGCGCCTAAAACAATATCCTGGGACGGCGTTGTAATCGGACGGCCATTTGCTGACGAAAAAATATTATTCGCCGCGCTCATTATTAAACGAGCTTCCATTTGTGCTTCCATGGATAACGGTACATGAACCGCCATTTGGTCCCCATCAAAGTCAGCATTAAACGCGGCGCAAACCAACGGATGAATCCGTATAGCTTTACCTTCCACAAGTCTCGGCTGAAACGCCTGTATACCCAGTCTGTGAAGTGTAGGCGCTCTATTTAATAATACAGGATGATCTTTAATAACATCTTCCAATATATCCCATACTTCCGGATTTTCCTGCTGAACCATTTTCTTGGCACTTTTTATAGTATGAACAAAACCTTTTTCCCTCAATTTTCGTATAATAAAAGGTTGATACAATTCTAACGCCATGATTTTAGGAAGACCACACTCGTCAATTTTTAATTCAGGCCCAATAACTATAACGCTTCGTCCTGAATAATCAACACGTTTACCTAACAAATTCTGTCTGAAACGCCCTTGTTTACCTTTTAACATATCGGCCAACGATTTTAAAGGACGTCCGCCGGATCCTAAGACTTCACGTCCATGCCGGCCATTATCAAAGAGTGCATCTACCGCTTCCTGAAGCATCCTTTTTTCATTTCGAACAATAACTTCAGGCGCTTTAAGTTCTAAAAGCTTTTTTAACCGATTATTTCGGTTAATAACTCTCCTATATAGATCGTTTAAATCACTAGTCGCAAACCGGCCGCCGTCCAATGGAACAAGAGGTCTTAAATCCGGAGGAATAACCGGAATTATATCCAAAATCATCCATTCGGCTTTGTTGTCGCTTTTTCGGAAAGAATCCACTACTTTCAGCCGTTTCATTAACCTCTTTTTTGTGTTAATGTCCTTTTTCTCAGATATTTTTGCTGAAAGCTCTGCCGCAACCACATCAAAGTCAACCAGTTTCAAAAGTTCCCGGACAGCTTCCGCGCCCATCATAACTCTACATTTACTACCATATTTCTTTTTTACTTCCGCGTATTGATCCTCTGTCAGCATTTCCTTGGCTTTTAAAGGCGTTTCACCCGGATCTACAACAACATACTGTTCGTAATATAATACTCTCTCTAAATCTCTCATCTTCATGTCCAAAATATTCGACATCCTTGAAGGAATAGCTTTAAAGAACCATACATGAGAAACAGGCGCAGCTAATTTTATACATCCCATTCTCTCCCGGCGCACATTTGATTTGGTAACTTCCACGCCGCATCGGTCGCAAATAATACCTTTGTGTTTTATTCTTTTATATTTTCCACAATTACATTCAAAATCTTTTGTCGGCCCAAAAATACGCTCACAAAAAAGACCATCCCGTTCCGGTTTCAAGGTACGATAATTAATAGTTTCCGGTTTTTTCACTTCAAACAATACATGACGGTTTCCAACTTTGCTTGTAGCCCACTCTTTAATCTTTTCCGGGGACGCTATTTGTATTCGAACTTTGTCAAACTTGTTTACTTTACGCAACATAATTTTCCACCTCGATTAAACCTTTTTTATTAGCTTATAAAAAACCTTATATTTCTTATAAGTTCTGATAAACACAAACTACGCGTTTTCAACCTGTTCAAGCTGTACGTCAAGCCCCAAACTTTGCAATTCTTTTATCAAAACATTAAATGATTCAGGAGTGCTGGGTTCAAGCATATTTTCACCTTTCACAATGGTCTCATATATTTTCGTACGGCCGACAACATCATCACTTTTTACAGTAAGAAGTTCCTGAAGTGTATATGCCGCACCGTATGCTTCCAACGCCCAAACTTCCATTTCTCCGAACCTTTGTCCGCCAAACTGCGCTTTACCGCCAAGCGGTTGTTGCGTTACAAGCGAATACGGTCCAATAGATCTGGCATGCATTTTGTCATCCGCTAAATGCGCCAGTTTCATCATATATATGTATCCAACCGTAACATCCTGATCAAAAGGTTTTCCGGTATACCCGTCTCTAAGAGTTATCTTTCCTCGCTCCGGCAACTTTGCCTCTTTCATGGCCTCCTGAATATCTAATTCACTTGCTCCATCAAAAACCGGAGTAGAAAACCTACGTCCAAGAATTTTCGCAGCCCATCCAAGCTGTGTTTCCAAAAGCTGTCCGATATTCATTCGGCTGGGCACTCCAAGCGGATTAAGAACAATATCTAAAGGCTTGCCATCCGGAAGATACGGCATATCTTCTTCCGGCAATATCTTTGCAATAACACCTTTATTCCCGTGCCGGCCGGCCATTTTGTCCCCAGCTTGCAATTTCTTTTTGCTTGCCACGTACACTGTTATTCTTTTTAAAACTCCAGGAGGAAGTTCATCGCCATGTTTAATTCTGTCCAAATCCCTTTCCATTTCCATCATTGTCTGTTCAATCTGGCCATTTATGGTTATTAAAATACTGTTAATTTTTGCCTGCAGTTTTTCATCGTTATCGATATAAATACTTTCTAAATCAGCATTTTTAAATTTTGAAAGATCTGCCGCAGTTATCACTTTACCCGGAGGAATTAATGCCTTGCCGGTTTCAATATCCACTAATCCGTTTATTAATTTACTTCCAACAAGTTTTTGATGTATCCGTTCAGCTTTTTTTTCTTCCAGCTGTTCTAAAATGTTTTTATAACCTTCTTTCACAATCTTCCGCTCTTTTGAATCCTGCCTGCGCTGTTCACGGGTCATTGTTTTAGTATTCTTCCTAGACAATTCCTTAACATCAACTATTATGCCTTCAACCCCTGAAGGAACCCTTAATGATACATCTTTAACATCGCCGGCTTTTTCTCCGAATATCGCACGTAAAAGTTTTTCTTCCGGGGAAAGTTCTGTTTCTGATTTCGGAGCAACCTTGCCAACCAATATGCTTCCAGGAACAACTTCGGCTCCAATACGTATAACTCCATTCTCATCCAGATTTTTCAGAGCTTCATCTCCAACATTGGGAATATCACAAGTTATTTCCTCGTTCCCCAACCTTGTATCCCTTGCTTCAAGTTCAAACTTGTTAATATGCACCGACGTATACGCGTCTTCTTTAATTAGTTTTTCACTTATAAGAATCGCATCTTCAAAATTGTATCCTCTCCAGGACATAAAACCCACTAATACGTTCCTTCCTAGAGCCAATTCGCCATCCTGCGTCGCAATACCATCAGCAAGTAAATCACCTTCTTTTACTTCGTCATCAATCTTTATAACCGGCCTTTGGTTAATGCTCGTCCTGGCATTAGTTCTTTCAAATTTTTTAAGGCTGTATTTTTCACCTGAAACAATTATTTCACGCCCGTCAATTTTTGTTACTTTTCCGGGTCTTTTTGCTAAAATCAATGCTCCGGAATCCTCTGCCGCACGTTTTTCTAAACCTGTACCCACAAGCGGAGTTTCCGGAAACAAAAGCGGAACAGCCTGCCTCTGCATGTTTGACCCCATAAGCGCCCGGTTCGCGTCACCATGCTCTAAAAACGGAACCAACCCGGCACAGACACTTACAAGCTGAAGCGGCGAAACATCCATATATTGAACATCTTTAACGTCCGCAAGAATAAAATCATCTTTTAACCGGCAAAAAACTTTATCTTTTCGAAAAAAACCTTTTTCATCAAGTTTGGAGTTTGCCTGCGCAATAACATATCTATCTTCAACGTCTGCCGAAAGATATTCAACTGCATTCAACACTTTACCGTTTTCAACCTTACGGTATGGAGTAACCAAAAACCCAAACTCATCTATGCCGGCATAAGTACTGAGTGAATTAATAAGGCCTATATTCGGACCTTCCGGAGTTTCAATGGGACAAAGCCTCCCATAATGCGAATAATGAACATCGCGAACCTCAAACCCAGCCCGTTCTCTATTAAGTCCGCCTGGCCCTAACGCGCTCAATCTTCTAAGATGCGTTAATTCCGCAAGCGGATTTGTCTGATCCATAAACTGAGATAATCTTCCCCTGGCAAAAAAATCATGAATCACACTGGTTATCAGCTTTGTATTTACCAGATTATGCGGCATTACATCTTCCATTTCATAAACACTCATACGCTCGCGCGCAACTCTTTCAACTCTGGACATGCTTATACGAATCTGGTTTGAAAGCTGTTCACCTACACATCTTATGCGCCGATTCCCCAAATGATCAATATCGTCAATAGCATTGGTTGCCGCCTTTATCCCCAAAAGATGCCGGATAGCTCCGACAAGCAGTTCTTCATCTAATAAGTGAGCAGTCAACGGCCTGTTTATATCTAATTTGCGGTTTATCATCCGCACACCAACACTCGTAAGATTGTATCGTTTTTCATCAAAGAACATCTGGTCTATAAGCTCTTTCGCCGCGTCTAAAGTCGGCGGGTCACCCGGCCGCAATTTGCGATATATGTCAAGATAAGCTTCTTCCTTAGTTTTTGTACCATCATGTTCCAATGTGCTTATTATTTCTTTTGGTACCGACTGCAAAAGTTTAACATTGCGAATCTTACTATCCCACATACGGTTCGCAACCGCTATGGTAATTTTTTCCATTCTTTGAGCAATTATAGAGGAAGACCCTTCATCTATGATGTCTTCTGCTAAAACCCGGCCTACCAATTCTTCACATTGTTTCTGTCTGGTTAAAACTACTTCCTCAATTCCTCCAAACGCCTTAAGTATATCTTCATCCCGTGACAACCCAAAAATCCTTAAAAAAGTAGTTGCTAAAAATTTTCTTTTACGGTCAATAAAAACATAGAGCAAATCACTTTTATCAAACAAAAATTCAATCCACGCACCGCGGTCAGGAATAAGGCGGGCCGAAAAAATAGATTTTCCTCCCACAACTGAATTTTCTTCAAAGGATATCCCCGGAGACCGGTGAAGCTGGTTTACTACAACTCTCTCGTCTCCATTGATGATGAAAGTACCAACGTCTGTCATAAGCGGAATTTCACCGACATAAACTTCCTGTTCTTTGATCTCTGTTTCCAGTTTCAAACGCAGTTTAATACGAAAAGGCGCCGCGTAAGTTAGAGATCGGCGTTTACATTCCTCAGCGTCATACTTTGGCTGCCGAATATCATAGTGCAAATATTCCAGTTTGTACCGCCTATCATGACTGACAATAGGAAACACATCTGAAAGCAGTTCTTCTAATCCCTGCTTTTTTCTTTTTGTTTTCGGAACGAAACGCTGTAAAAATTCTGCGTACGAGTCTACTTGGATCTCAATCAGATTTGGAATATTAAAAATATCCTTCAATCTTGCGTAACTTTTCCGTTTGACTTTAACAGCCATTATTCATCACATCCCTTGTTTTATATGCTGACTCTCGCCATTAATAGCGTGCGTCTACATTGTATTTTTACAAGTTAAAAATGTTACTTCAATTCGACCTTAGCGCCGGCTTCTTCAAGCTGTTTCTTCATTTTTTCAGCTTCTTCTTTTGTCAGCCCTTCTTTAACTTCCTTTGGCGCGGCTTCAACAAGGTCTTTTGCTTCTTTCAATCCAAGATTTGTCAAAGCTCTGATCTCTTTAATAACATTGATCTTTTTGGGCCCGATATCAGCAAGAACAACTGTAAAAACACTTTTTTCTTCTTCTGCCGCGCCTGCCGCGCCTGCCGCACCGCCAACAGCTGCAACTGCCGCAACCGGAGCCGCCGCACTCACGCCAAACTTGTCTTCAAGCGCCTTTACTAAATCAGAAAGTTCAATAACACTCATCTCTCCTATTGTGTTAAGCATACTTTCCATTTTTTCCGAAAGCTGTACCTTCGGTTTTTCTTTCACAGCTGTTTCAACTTTTGCTTCCGTCTTTTCTTCTGCAGCAGCCGCTTCAGCCTGCGTTTCTTCCGCCTTTACCTGGTTTTTCTTTTCCTCTGCCATTTTAGTTCCTCCTCTTTCCTTCGGTTCTAAGCCATAGATTTTTTCCGTACGAAGCAAAAAAAGCTATAACCTGCAACTTACGTAGTTTGTTCTTGTTTTTTTTCTTTTACAGCCTTTAAGGCATATAATAAACTTCTTACCATTGCCGCTAATACGCCTACAAAACTTGTAATCGGCGCGTTCATAGTCCCCAGAACCATCGCCAAGAGCTGTTCCCGGCTTGGTAATTCTGAAAGCTCTTTCACTTTAGATGCTTCAAGCACGCGGCCTTCTAAATATCCATTCGATATTTTAAACCCGCTGTTTTCTTTTGAAAATTCGACCATCATTTTAGCAACATGCACAGGATCTTTTTTTATTACTCCAACCCCTAAAACATGTTTTTCTTTTACCGTACCACACAGTTCTGATATCCCGGCTTCTTTCAAAGCTAAATCAGCTATCCGGTTTTTAACTACCATATATCTTGACCCGGACTGTCTCATTTTTTTTCGAAATTTATCAATCTCCGAAGACTTAATGTTTTCTACTTTTGAAAACACAAAACCGGTATTTTCGGTAAAAACATTTTTCATCTCTTCGACCATTATTTCTTTTACTTTTTTTCCATATTTTTGCGCCATGGTTCTACCCTTTTCTTTATGTATGAATATAGTAGGGCACGTTTAAACGTGCCCTACTATAAAACGTTAACCCTTAACTTTGCCTAAACTGGTTCTTATCTAATTTAATCCCTGGTCCCATGCTCGAACTTATCGCAATTGACTTCACATTTTGTATTTTCTGCAACTTTAGATTGCTCTTCATAACCGCTTTAATAAACGAAGCAATATTCTCAACCAAAGCATCGCTGCTGAATGACAACTTTCCTACCGGACCTTTAACCCCGGACTGTTTATCCATCCGGTATTCAATTTTTCCTGCCTGCAATTCCTGCACTGTTTTGGCTATCGCCGTTGTTACAGTCCCTGATTTGGGGTTTGGCATAAGACCGCGGGGGCCTAGAATTTTCCCCAATTTCGCAAGCTCTCTCATCATATCCGGAGTTGTCACCGCAACATCAAAATCTACCCATCCCTCCGCAACTTTCTTTATTAAATCATCAGCACCAACGTAATCAGCGCCGGCTTCCTTAGCTTCTTTTTCAAAATCTCCCTTACAAAAAACCGCAATTTTGCTCTTTTTTCCGGTTCCATGAGGCAAACTAACCGTACCTCTTATGGGATTTGACGACTGTTCTATCTTCAACGCCATTGCAACCTCAACAGTCTGATCAAACTTTGTCTGGGGACTTTTCTTTAATATCTCAACTGCTTCCTGCAATTGATACTCTTTTTTATTTTCGACCAGTTCTTTGATCGCTTTTTGTCGTTTGTTCAATTTGGCCATTTAATCCACCTTACTTTTAAAATAACAAACATCGTAAAACTCTATTTTCAATCATTACCTTCAGAAGATATAACACTTGCCCTATCCCTCAACTTCAATCCCCATGCTTCGAGCCGAACCTTTTATAATTTCAATTGCCCCGTCCATATCCACAGCGTTAAGATCTTCCATTTTTTCTTTGGCTATTTCCTTAACCTGCGCTATTGTTACCTTCCCGACTTTTTCAGCTTTTGGATTCCCGCTCGCTTTAGCAATTCCAGCTGCTCTTTTTAAAAGAACACTTGCCGGAGGGCTTTTAGTTATGAACGAAAAAGTCCTGTCTTCATACAAACTTATAACAACCGGCAGGACTAAGCCCTGTCTATCCTTTGTCCTGTCATTAAACTGCTTACAAAAATCCATTATTGGAATACCGTGCTGTCCTAATGCCGGACCAACCGGCGGAGCTGGATTTGCCTGTCCGCCCAAACAATGCAATTTTATTTTAACTTTAACTTTTTTCGCCATGATGGTAATCCTTCTATGTTATCTTCAACTGTAAAAACTTTCCGCATCACGCGGCACAAAAACATTAAACTTTTTCTATCTGCCAGGCCTCTAATTCTACAGGAGTCGGCCTGCCAAATATTGAAATCATCACTTTAATTTTACCTTTTTCAATATTAGAATCTTCAATCGTTCCTGAAAAATTCTTAAAAGGCCCTTCTTTAACCCGAACAGCCTGTCCAGGCTTAAACATTATTTTTGGTACCGGCTTTTCTTTTGCTTCCTTTGTCTGTTTTAATATCTCCTCAACCTCTTCTTCCGCTAAAGAAACCGGCCTGGTTTTCGTTCCGACAAATCCTGTAACACCCGGGGTATTTTTTATCAAATACCAGCTTTTATCATTCAGTTCCATTTCAATTAAAATATATCCGGGGAAAAATTTTCTTTCAGAGATACGTTTTTCTCCCTGCCGAATCTCCGAAACTTTTTCAGTCGGTATCAATACACGCTTTACAAGTTCCTTTTTCGCCGGATCTTCCGCAAGCTGTTTTTCAAGCGATTTCTTGACCGTGTATTCTCTTCCGGTTGCCGTATGCACTACATACCATTTTGTCATTTAAAAACCCCGCTTACTAATAAATTTACGAAACGTGAAAAAAACATATCACATATACCTATATAAAGAGACAACAACAGTGTTGATACCAGTACAATTACAGTGGAACCAATAAGTTCCGGCCTCGAAGGCCAAGCAACTTTCTGCATCTCTGTTTTAACCTGGCTTACAAATTTTCCAATTTTTAACATATTCACCTGCGATTAAAATTTTTAAATTTCATCAAAAACAACAAATATTTAAATAACACTTTTTCTCCTGGCAGGAGAGACAGGCCTCGAACCTGCAACCCCCGGTTTTGGAGACCGGTGCTCTGCCAATTGAGCTACTCTCCTATTTAATTTCTTTGTGCACAGTATGCTTTCTATCGAACCTGCAATACTTAGCTCGCTCCAAACGATCCGGGTTTTTTTTCTTATTCTTTTTTGTTGTATAGTTACGACGTTTACAGGTTTCACACTGCAAAGTTATTATCTCCGTCGCTCCTTTTTTCTTTGCCATTTTATCCTCGCAAGTCGTCTCTTTTTAGTTATTTAAGTTTCCGGTAACATGCCGGTTATTACGAGAGGACGCAACGCCCTCCCCTACGATATCTTATATTCACCATAACGGACAAGGCAAACCCTGTCCCCACATCAACCAACCGGCTAACCAAAATTCAATTTTGTTGTATTTTGATCCTGAGCAAAGTCGCAAAGCGACTACGCCGAAGAACCGGTTAACTATTCTACGCTATTATCTCCGCGATTACTCCTGCTCCTACCGTGTGCCCGCCTTCTCTTATCGCAAACCTTAATTCTTTCTCCAATGCTACCGGCGTTATCAATTCTACCTCTACCGTTACATTGTCTCCCGGCATTACCATCTCTACTCCTTCTGCCAGTTTCACTACTCCGGTTACATCTGTTGTCCTTATGTAAAACTGCGGTCGGTATCCATTAAAAAACGGGGTATGCCTTCCGCCTTCTTCTTTGCTCAATATGTATACTTCCGCCTTAAACTTCGTATGCGGCGTAATTGATCCCGGCGCTGCCAATACCTGCCCTCTCATCAGATCTTTCTTTTCCACTCCTCTTAACAGCACTCCTACGTTGTCTCCTGCCTGCCCTGAATCCAACAGCTTCCGAAACATTTCCACTCCCGTCACCGTCGTTTTCTTCGTATCTCCTAATCCTACTATTTCGATTTCTTCGCCTACCTTTACCTGCCCTCTTTCTATCCTTCCGGTTCCTACCGTTCCTCTTCCCGTTATGCTGAATACATCTTCTAACGGCATTAAAAACGGTTTATCTATATCTCTCGCTGGTGTCGGAATAAAATTGTCTACCGCTTCCATCAACTCATCTATAAACTTACAATCCGCACTGTCTAACGCTCCTCCAGATTGCATCGCTTTCAGCGCGCTCCCCTTGATTATCGGCGTGTCATCCCCGGGAAACTCATATTTGTTCAACAATTCTCTTACTTCCAATTCCACAAGATCCAACAATTCCGCATCGTCTACCATATCCACTTTGTTTAAACATACTACTATCGCCGGTACGTTTACCTGTCTTGCCAAAAGTATGTGTTCTCTTGTCTGCGGCATCGGGCCATCTGCTGCTGATACTACCAATATCGCTCCATCCATCTGTGCCGCTCCAGTTATCATGTTCTTAATATAATCCGCGTGACCCGGACAATCTATATGCGCGTAGTGCCGTTTCGGCGTCTCATATTCTACGTGCGCTACCGCTATTGTTATTCCTCTTTCTTTTTCTTCCGGCGCTTTATCTATCGTATCAAACGCTCTCGCTTCTGCCTGGCCTTTGTTCGCCAGATACATTGTTATCGCCGCTGTCAACGTTGTCTTGCCATGGTCTACATGCCCTATCGTTCCTATGTTTAAATGCGGTTTTGTTCTCTCAAATTTCTGTTTGGCCATTTTTCCCTCCTTAGCCTTGCGATTATTTTCTTAAAAAACTATTTGCCTTCTTTTTTTATACCAATCTATTTTAAAAAATTTATTTCCAATTTACCCCTTAAATCAAACCGTGTCTTTGTTTGAAAATAGCGCTTACCCCATTTTCTGCTGGTTTGCATTCGTTTATCATTGACCGCTGGTATTCCTATTCGCCGTATTCTCGGTCTCATTTTTCGCGTCCATAAAAAATGAGGGGCTTGCCAGCCATAGCCCACTGCGCTCTTGTAATAGTTCGGCGAAGGCTGGAGCCCACGGCCGGAATCGAACCGGCGACCCCATCCTTACCATGGATGTGCTCTACCAGCTGAGCTACATGGGCCACCTTTCTTTTAAAAACAATTCACGTCGTACGCCTTAAAATGACACTAAACCTCCCCCTGCGCTTGACTTTTATTTCTTTTATTTTTCATAAGCCAGCTTGGTATAGAGGTTTTATTATTTATATCTCTAATATTCTGAGATGTCGGAGTATAGATTGTATCAAAAAAGTTTTTTATGTCAAGAATTAAATTAACTTTTTTGAAAAAATTCTTAACATATAATTTTTTTGTAATTTTCCATTTACTCAGATCAAAAAAATTTACAAAAAGAGCCTTTTGAAAATACTCCAAAAGGCTCTTTTTGTAAATTAGTAATGGAGCGAGCGATGGGGATCGAACCCACGTAGGAAGCTTGGAAGGCTTCTGCACTGCCATTGTGCTACGCTCGCATAAAAAACATTGAAACAAATAAAAGCACAACAGAAAATAATATACAGTTTTACCACATCTTGTCAACTAATATCTTTGTTCAGTCAGAAACCTGTCTGTTCTTTTCTTCTTCAGCTTTGCCGCTTTCAAGAGAATCAACAAAAGCCTGCCCCAAAGACGCGCTCATCCCTTCAAACACACCCTTAACTTCTGATAAATTTTTTACGGGCGCCATGTTCTTAGCTGACAATAAGACCTGTGTAAGATTATCTTTTAGCTTATCAATTTCAAAATTAGCAAGTTTTGCTATGGTTGTCTTCGCAAGCGTTTTTGCCATAATAAGACTTATCACGCCTTTTAAATCCTGTATATTATGGTAGCTTTCATCAATGTTAATATCAAATTCTTTTACTTCCGGGGGGACGCCTTTTGAATAATCTTTATAAAAAGCTTTCCCGATCTTTAAGTCAAGCGTATCTATCTGTAATATCGATTTCTTTTTTTTCTGTGAACTTTTCTTCGTACTGCCGCTCTCTTTAACAATTTTCAACGAATCAAGGTTCACTTCACCTTCCTTGTTTTTTACAACAACGAGCTCTTTAAGGTGTATTTTCATCTCCTGAAGATGTACTTCTTTTTTTAATAACGCCGCGAAATCATAATTAATATAGATTTCAGGCACATCAAGCATTATCCTGTCAGGATAGCCTTTCGGATTATACATCCGTAAATTGCTTATTGCTAAAATAGGTTTTACGATTCCAAATCGAAATTTTGACATTTTAAGCTGCAGCCCTGTTACTTTTTCAACAGCATGTTCAACCGCAAACTGAATAATCGCATCTTTACTAAAAGAAATAACAACTAGAATTAAAACCACATATAGTAAAATCCTCATTGCTTTTTTCATTTAGCTTCCTTTCCCGCTAAAAACATTTAATTTATTATTAATTGTTTTCTTTTAACTCTTCTCTAATAATGTTTATCGCTTCAATTGTCTTATCCAGTTTTTCATCCATATCCTGTGTCCATTTTAATTGTTCATCATCCATAACCTCAACGTTCTCTTCCTCTTCAGAAAAAGATTCAATAGTTTTCTGGATTTCGACTAAAAGTTTCTTTGTCCGCGTAACAGATTTTTTAAATTTTTGCGCCCAGTTTTTCTGGGTTTCCGGTTTTTGAGTTTGGGCATTATCTTCTTCCTCGGATTTTTTCAGCTCTTTTACTTCTTTCTGCACGGTTTTCAGGACATTTATTACCGCATCCAATTTTTTATCAACATCTTTTGCGGAATCCTCGCGTTGTTCCTGAAAATTTTCTTCCTCCTCTTCAATCCGGGCTTCAGCCCAAAACGAACCAACAGCAAAACATACCGCTACACTGCCTGAAATTATTATATTTTTGTATCTCCAACTTCCGTTTCGAATCATCTTGTTTCTCCTCTAAACAGCACGTTAAAAATGCTAATCCACTAACATGTCGCCCTTTTTGTCAATTATGTTAGAGGGGTTCTCTTCTTTTGGGGCATTAACGCCTTCGTCCATCCCGCTTTTAACTCTTTCGCCTTTCATCGAAAAATAATCCCCCGAACCTAATCCCTGATCAGGCGCACGCACGCCTTGTTCTGAAAAATAATCTCCGTCTGTAAAATCCTGTCCCTTTGCCCTTACACCTTTCGCTGAAAAATAATCTCCAAACCCCAAATCCTGCCCGCTTACTTTGCTCCCGTCTTTGGATGAATAATCTCCGGCAAAAACATTGCCGCATAAAGACAAAATTACTATAACGACAACAGCGGCACGTATTCCTCTATTCATATCGTCCCTTTCATTCTTGTTGGTTAAAAAGTGTTTTATGCTACTTTAATTTCCCGATTTTCCGGCAATCTTATTATACAAAAGCGCGAAAATAGCACAAAATATACCTATATCAAAAAAACCATACACCGCGCCGATTACACTACCAATAGGACTAATTGAATATCCTATATAATACATTTTTCCGATAATTGTAGGATCTCCGGTATTCCCCGTAAACATCATAACCCACCATGTC
>JBDRLO010000036.1:0-32421 GCA_043812935.1 Candidatus Omnitrophota bacterium | reverse complement strand
TACGTACCTAATAGAATACGGCGTTTCGCTTCTGTTCCAAACCCCTGGTTTCTGCTTCCAATATACATTTCTATCAAATCATTGGCTTTGCGATCCCTATGCCCGTAATGAACCCCATCATAACGTGCAAGGTTAGAACTGGCTTCAGCAGGCCCGATAATATAATAGCAACTAACCGCGTATTTTGTATGCGGAAGCGAAATATCTACTGTCTCAGCTCCGAGTTCTTTAAAAACATTTATAGCGTCATTTACACGTCCCCTAACATCTTCACTTATCCCGTCAATAAAATATTCTTTTGGAATTCCTATTTTTACCCCGTTAATATCCTGATTCAAACTATCGGTATACCGCGGAACCCCAATATTAACAGAAGTAGAATCTTTTTCATCATAACCTGCTATAATTTCAAGCATAGCCGCGCAATCAGCAACATTATTAGTTATCGGTCCTATCTGATCCAAACTTGACGCAAACGCAATCAGTCCATACCGTGAAACACGGCCGTAAGTCGGTTTTAATCCCACAACCCCGCACATAGCCGCAGGCTGGCGAATAGACCCGCCGGTATCAGAACCAAGCGCGGCTAATACTTCCCGCGCGGCAACAGCGGCTGTTGACCCCCCGCTTGACCCGCCGGGAATACGGGTAACATCCCAGGGATTTTTTGTCGGACCTGTACAGGAAGTTTCACAAGACGACCCGAACGCAAATTCATCCATATTCGCACCGTTAAAAATAAGCGCACCCTCAGCAGTTAATTTTTCGGAAACCGTTGAACTGTACGGCGGACGAAACCCCTGAAGTATTCGGGAAGAACACGTCGTAAGCCTATCTTTCAGGCATATGTTGCCTTTTGTCGCAATCGGAACGCCTAAAAGACGCCCTTTGTTATGGCCTGCATCCAATTCAGAAGCTCTTTTTATAATAGCTTCACGTTCGACTTCAACAAAAGCAGATATTGACTTGTCTATGGATAAAAGACGGTCAACTAAAAAAGAAGCAGTATCTTTTAAAGATTTCCCCGATTCCGTTAGCCATTGCCGATAATTTTTAATATTTAAAAAGGCCGTATCCATTTTGCGTATCTCAGTTATTAATAATTTTAGGTACTTTAAAAAAATTATCCTTCTTTTCCGGAGCGTTTTTCAAAGCATCTTCCGGTAAGATTGATTCTTTTAAAACATCTTCACGAAACACATTTTTCAGAGAAGAAAGCACATGTGTGGTAGGCAAAGTATTATCAGTATCCACCTCGTTTAATTGCGCGATATAATCTAAAATCTGCGTAAGCTGATTCTGAAAAGTAACAACATCCTTGTCATTGAGGCTAAGACGTGAAAGATTTGCCACATAACGGACATCATCCGCCGTAATTGTCTTTGCTTTATCAACATTTTTATTCATATTGCCTTTACATTATCATAATAATATTAATTCGTCAATATATGAGACAAACTTGTATGGAAATGGAAAGAGAGATCGTCCCCCCGCATAGCCCACCTTTTATAAAGTACTAACCCTTAAGATTTTTTCACAATATAATCCGCTAGTTTAGCGTATTTTTCTAAGGATAAATCTTCAGCGCGGCTTGAAGGATCAATCTCGCAGGTTTCCAGGATTTTTTGCCAGGTTTGTTTGTCAATTTTTAAAAAGTTTTTGTCTGATAACGGATTTATCATTTTCTTTCTTCGCTGAGAAAAGGCTTTTCGAATAATCTTGAACATAAGATCTTCATCTTTTACTTTGATTTTCGGTACACGGTACATTTTAAGCTTTAAAAGACAGGATTCAACTTTTGGTTTTGGGAGAAAACAATTTTTCGTTATCCTAAAAAGTTTCTCGGCTTTAGAGTAAAACTGCACAAAACAACTTATTGACCCGTATTTTTTTGAACCGGGCGGTGAAACTATCCTGTCTGCCAGTTCTTCCTGCATGACAATATAAACTGAATCAATGCAAGATCTCTGTTCTATGGTTTTAACTATCACAGGGGTAGAAATATAATATGGAATGTTTCCATAAACCGTGATCTTGTCATTTTTTTTGGTCAGTTTACACAGATCGAGTTTTATAATATCCCCACATATAAGATCAATGTTTCCCGCGGATAAAAAAACATCTTTCATTATTTCACAAATTCTATCATCTTTTTCAACAGCGAAAAGTTTTTTGCACCGCCCAGCCAACGGTATTGACATAACGCCAAAACCCGGGCCGATCTCAAGTACTGTACTTTTTTGAGTTAGAGACAGATTTTTTAAAATCTTTTCCCGAATATTTTTGTCTATCAGAAAATTTTGTCCGAGATTTTTCTTAGGGGAAAATTGATTATCACGCCATATTTGTTTAAGTTCATTTAAATCCATAATTTTTGCGTTACACGTTACATGTTTCACGTTGCATACTTTGAAACGTGCAACGTGTTACCTGCATTAATATAACGGACAGGCACGGGGGCCTGTCCCTACATTAACAGACCGGCTAACCGGCTAACTGGCTAACCAATAGCCCGAAGTGCTAGTTTTATAGCCTGTTCCATTGATTCGGAATTTGCGGTATTTTTTCCGGCTATACCAAAAGCGGTTCCGTGATCCGGAGACGTCCGTATCGAACCCAGTCCTAAAGTCAAATTTACTCCCTGGTCAAAATTAACCATTTTAAAAGGGGGCAAACACTGGTCATGGTACATTGAAACTACAATATCAATTTCTTTTTTATACGCGTAATAAAAAATTGTGTCAGCAGATATCGGCCCTAAAATATTATCACATAATGTTTTTGATTCTTCAACTGCCGGCATTATAATGTCTATCTCTTCTCTGCCGATTCTTCCGCCTTCACCGCAATGCGGATTTAAAGCGCATACCCCGATAACCGGGTTTTCTTTGCCGCTAATCAGTCTACGGTTTTCGCAAACTTGCTTGAGAGTGCGTTTAATAATATCTTTATTTATATTTTTCGCGACATCTTTTATTGGAATGTGTCTGGTAACAGGCACTACACTGAAAGCGTCTCCAGCCATAACCATTGTTACAAATTCAGATAAATACGCATCTCGAAGATATTCAGTATGCCCAATAAACCCTGGGGAGATTTCAGCTATATATTCTTTGCTTACAGGCGCGGTAACTAAGGCTTTTTTTTCGGTTTCGGGAAGGTTTTTCATAAAATACACGGCATTTTCCAGGCATGATAACGCTTTTTTAGATCCAAGCGGAGTAGGTTTGCCGGGTTCAAAATACCCTTCAACCGAAATTGGGTCCAAAACATTTAATGCGTTTTCCTGTAAAAAAATCTCGTTTTTCGAGGTTTGGTCAATGTTTTGTACCGTAATATTTTTTTTAAAATCCGTTAAAGCCGCTGTTTCCTTTAATACTCTGCCGTCACCAATAACTACAAAAACCGCAAGATCCCATATGCCGGTCTTGTTTAATGCTTTTAACACAATTTCCGGACCGATCCCCGAAGGGTCTCCCATTGTGATAAATATCTGAGATTTATTTATAGGCGATATACGCATTTTCTCGTTTTTCTTTAAGCCACTCACCGAGGTTTTCTTCAAATTTTTTCATATAAAGCTGTTCTTTTAAATAGTCGCTGACTTCCGTAAAATCCAGAATCCGCGGGTCCTGGATTTCTTCAACTTTGAAAATGTGATAACCAATATGGGTTTCAACTATATCCGACAATTCGCCCTCATTTAAATTGAAAATAACTTCTTCCATTTCTTCTAAAACCTGACCTTGGCTAATATATCCCATATTCCCGCCTTCTTGCGCGTATGGGCCTTCGGATTTTTCTTTTGCCAATTCGCTGAAATCTTTGCCGTTTTCAAGTTCGGTTTTTATCGCGGTAATTTTTATTTTGTCTTTTTCAGTATCTTTTGTTTTCCTGACCATTATGCCTAAAGCTTTTACTTTGTGCGGCGCGACAAATTTCTCTTTGTTTTTGGTATAGAGTTTTTTTATCTCAGCAGGAGTGATAACAATTTTTGCAGAAACTTCCTGTTCAACAAGTTTCTGCGCCAGCATCTGGTCTCTTACCTCTTGGTTAAATTCCGTCAAATTTGTGCCTTTTGAATTAAGTACCTGCAAAAAGGTTTCTTCAGAATCATAATATGCCTTAACTTTATCAACACGCCGTTTTAATTCTTCTTCATCAACTGTAATTTCCGCCTTTTTCGCTAAACTTATGGTAACTTTTGAGTTTATAAGCTGGTCCAGAAGGCCGGCTCTTACACTCTCTAATTGCCGTTCCAATTCTTTGCCTTCATAATTCGCTTTATAACTCTGCGCTATTGGTACAAACATCCTGTCAAAATCGCGCTGTGTAATCACTTCTTCATTAACAACTACCAGCACTTTATCAACGATTTCAGAATATGCCGGGTTTTTAGACATAAACAACAACCCGCTGATTATCATTATATGCGCAAGAATCTTTAAATACCTTTTAAAAAACATAAATCCCCCTTTTAATAATTGTCTTTTTCCTCTTTGATATCACCCTTGTCCTCTGTCAGGGCTTTTTCATTTATTTCTATAACCGTGTCAGCTTTTAATTTTTCAATCATATCATTAAAAAGTTTTTCACGTTTTATATTATGCAGTTTCGCTTTTATATTATCTGTAACCTCTTCTATCGGTTTTAATGTAGGCGCTTTGCGATCTGTCAGTTTTATTATATGATAGCCCAATTTTGTCCTTACAACACCGCTGGTTTCTCCGATATCAAGTTCGTTGCACGCGCCTTCAAATTTCGGCATCAACTGACCCTTGGCAAAATAACCAATATCTCCTCCATTACGGGCAGTGGGATCAACTGATTTTGCTTTTGCCAACTGCTCAAAATCCGCGCCCAAAGAAAGCTGTTCAACAATATCTTCAGCATCCTGTCGGGAAGTCATTAAAATGTGTGATGCCCTCATAACTTCCGGGGTCATATACCCGGATTGGTTCGCGTAATAAAAATTAACTATTTCCTCTTCTTTTATGTTAATAACGTCATCTATTTCATCTTGTAACAATCGCGCTACAATTATCTTTTTTTGCGCTTCCTGGATAAGTTTTTTAACTTCCAAATTTTTGTGCACATTTTTCCGAAGAGCTTCCTGGTATAATAACTTATCATTTATCAATTCTTCGAGATAGTCCCGTTTCCTGCTTTTAATAACAGCTCGGTATTGTTTGGGCAAATTCGAAATTCTCTCATTAAAATCCAGCATTGTTATTTTAGCTCCGCCTATCATAGCTAAAATGACATTTTTGCCCGCATCAGGGTTTTTACCGCATCCGTAAAATGCCAACAAACCAATGAAAAGATATATACAGGCTATAATTCTATTTTTTTTCATCACGTTTCCTTTTTAATTACGGACAGGGGCAAGCCCTATCCCTACATCAATAATAAATTTAATGTATATATGATAATATCAGACTCTTCGGCCAGCTTCAAGTAGATTTATGCAAAATCATATAGCGGCAAGTTTTAAATTCTCAATTTCCTGTTTTAACAACCGGCAATATAAATCAAACCCTATCTGGTCAATAAATCCGCTTTGTTCTTCCCCTAAAATGTTCCCGGCTCCTCTCATTTCAAGATCTCTCATAGCAATCTTAAAACCTGAGCCTAATTCTTGGTATTTTTTTATGGCGTTCAGCCTTTTCTGAACGTCATAAGTCAAAGTGCCCAAATCTTTTACCATAAGATAAGCATATGCTTTGCGGTCAAATCTGCCTATTCGCCCCCGCAATTGGTACAAATCCGCTAGCCCAAACTTATCCGCATTATCAATAATCATTGTATTAGCGTTTGGAATATCAATGCCTGACTCAATAATTGTTGTGCACACAAGAATATCAATTTCGCCTCTTATAAACTTGATCATAGTACTTTCAAGCATTTTTGAACTCATTTGTCCATGACCTACCATAAGACGCGCACCGGGAATAAGTTTACGCACATTCGCGGCTGTTTTCTCAATAGTTTCAACACGGTTATGCAGATAATACACCTGCCCGCCTCTATCTAGTTCTTTCTGCATTGCCCGTCTTATAACCGCATTATTATATTCAACAATTTGCGTGTCAATCGGCGAACGTTCTAACGGCGGCGTTTCTATCATGGAGATATCTTTCCCTCCCATAAGCGCCAGATACAAAGTTCTTGGAATAGGTGTAGCGGTTAACGTCAGGATATCAACGTTTACTTTCATTTTTTTAATTTTTTCTTTATGCTTAACGCCGAACCGCTGTTCCTCATCAATAATTAAAAGCCCCAAATCTTTAAACCTGACATCAGACGAAAGCAGCCTATGCGTACCGATAACTATGTCAACTTTACCTGACGTTATTCCTTCAACAATTTTTGCCTGTTCAGTTTGCGTCCGAAACCTGTTCAGCATTTTAATGTTCACACCAAACTTTTCCATCCTTTTAAAAAAAGTATTAGTATGTTGTTCTGCTAAAATAGTTGTCGGAACCAAAAACGCGGTTTGTTTCCCATCCATTACAGATTTAAACGCCGCCCTTAGCGCTACTTCTGTTTTTCCGTATCCGACATCACCGCATAAAAGCCTGTCCATAGGACGAAAATTTTCCATATCTTTTTTCACTTCAATTGCGGCTTTCATCTGGTCAGGAGTTTCTTTGTATGGAAAAGACGCTTCCATTTCTTTTTGCCAGTCCGAATCTTTGCTGAAAGCAAAACCACGCGTTTTTTCCCGCTCTGCCTGAATATGCAAAAAATCTTTAGCTATCCGTGCCGCTCCTTTTGAAGCGGTTTGTTTTGTGAATTTCCATTTTTTACCTTTTAAACTGTTTAATTGCGGCGGTTTTCTGTGAAATGAAATGTATCTCTGAACTTTATGCAATTCTTCGTTTTCAATAAAAAGTTTATCCCCACTTCTATATTGAAGAACAAAATAATTTTTCAAACCACCGTTACGGCGGATTCTCTGCATGCCCAAATATTTCCCGATACCATAATCAACGTGAACAACAAAATCGCCGGGTTCAATATCAACAAAAGAATCTATCGGCTGTTCACCCAGTTCCAGCAGTTCTTTTCTAATACGTTTACGTCTTAACGCTCCAACAGGAAGAATAATAATCCCATTGTGTTCTGTAATTGTTTTATAGGAAACAAGGTCAATGCTTTTGATTGATTGGACTATATCTTCGGAAAAATCCAGTCGGACAGGGTATTCAAAAGTAACCGGATAAATAATAAGAATACGGCCAACTAAACTAAAATCACCGCATATTGATATTTTCTGGCACCGCGTGTAACCATATTTATTAAGGGTATGTATTACTTCCGCAAGATCAACGGCTTCACCTTTGTAAAATTTTAAGGAATCAAACATATATGCCAGAGTCTAATATTGCGTTATGGGTTTTTAGTTTTACTAACACCTAAATTTACATTTTTTCCGGTAAAGTAATATTTAATAAAGCTAAACCGTTTGCCAGCACAATACGTGTGCATTCAACTAAAAACAATCTGGCTTTGGATAATGCCAAATCATCACTAACAACCCGGCATTCAGTATAAAAAGAATGAAAAGACCTGGCAAGTTCGTTTAAATACATAACTAACCGATTAGGCTCTAACACTTCAGCGCTCATCTTTACTGCAAAAGGAAATTCATCTAGTTTTCTGATTAATTTTCGTTCTTGCATACTTTCTAGCAATGTCAAATCCAATTTCTGGAACATTAAACTCAAAAAACTTTTTTTACTGTATTTTTTTATACTGCAAATCCGCGCGTGCGCATATTGTATATAAAAAACCGGGTTCTCAGTTGATTCTTTTTTTGCTAATTCAATATCAAAATCAAGATGGCTGTCTAGTCTTCTTGAAAGAAAGAAAAAACGGGTAACATCTTTACCAATTTCATCAATAATTTCCCTGAGCGATATAAACTCGCCTTTTCGTGTAGACATCGAAACACTTTGTCCGCCTCTCATCAAAGTTACCAATTGAACAATCAAAATATCTAATGAAGACGCGTCATGTCCCAGCGCCTGAACCGCGGCTTTCATTCTTTTAATATATCCATGATGATCCGGGCCTAAAAGATCAATTAACCTGGAATACCCTCTTTCATACTTGTTCCTATGATACGCCATGTCTGGAGCCAGATATGTATAAGAACCATCACTTTTTACAACAACTCTGTCCTTATCGTCCCCAAACCGCATTGAATTAAACCATTCTGCACCTTCCGAAGAATATACAAACCCCTGATCCTTAAGCTGACAAATAACCTTTTCAACGTCTTTACGTTTCTCAATAGCTTCTTGAGACGTCCAGGTATCAAATTTTACGCCGAAATCGTATAAATCCTTAACTATAAGGTCCATCATGTATTTAACAGCGTATTTCCTGAAAAAATGTTTAATTTGAGGAGTTTCTTCTAAAAACTGACGGCCTTTTTTTGATTTGATTTCTTTCGCAATGTCTATAATATATTCACCCATATAACCGTCTTCGGGCAGCGGATCTTCCAAGCCAAAAAGATTCCTGTAACGTATTCTCACTGATTCTCCCAGCATATTTATCTGCCGGCCAAAATCATTCAAATAATATTCGTTGGTAACCAAATATCCGTTAAATCGAAGAATACGCGAAAGTGCATCTCCAATAGCTGCCTGGCGTCCATGCGCGATTGTCAGAGGACCGGTAGGATTCGCGCTTACAAATTCCAGATTAATATGCACACCACGGCCTGTATCAGATTTTCCGAAATGTTCTTTTTGTGAATAAATATAGTGAAGTATTTTTTGGTAATATACGTTTGACAATCGTACATTGATAAATCCGCCCGCTAATTCGACAGTTCCTATAATGGCGGAAAGATCTGTTTTTTTGATTTGAACCTGAAAATAATCAATAAGATCTTTGCCTATTTCATGGGGCGCACGTCGAACAATTGACGCAAACTGCATTGCTGCGTTTGTCGTTAAATCGCCGTGTTTTTCATCTCGGGTTATTTGAAACCCAATTTCAATATTTTCAGGAAATTTTATGTCCTTCGGAATTTTTTCCTGAAAATATGTTCTGCAGGCGCTTAATAGCGCGTCCGTTATTTTTTTCGAGATGTTTTTTTCAAGCATTTGTTGTCAAACCATTCTCTTGGAGCATCAGACCACAACCTTTCCAACCCGTAAAAGTCCCTGATGCCCTTATAAAAAATGTGTATTATCACATCCTCATAATCTAATAACACCCAATAAGGATTCTGCTTACCTTCCACATTCAAAGCAGATATCCCATATTTTGACAATTCGCTTTGTATTGTTTTTGAAACTGCGTTAATTCTGCGGGATGAACTTGCACTGACAATGACGAACCAATCACACATCATTGAAACTGTCCGCATATCCATAAGAAGGATATCTTCGCCTTTTTTTTCATATGCAAGCTGTGCTATTAGTCTGGCTTTATCCAAAGTTACCATTCTTTTCACAAATAAATCTAAAGGACGCTTATTTGCCCATTATTCGATACATACCTGTACCACAATCCGGACAACATCCTTTCATTGCCTTTCTCCCATTTTTCATTGTAACTTCTTTTGCGTCTTTCATTTCTTTTTTCGCTTTACATTTTACACAATACGCTTCTGCCATAGATTGTCCCTCCTTATATTTTGTTCTTAAATAATACCGTTTAAGTGTATCATACCCCTCATATTTGTCAAGCATTTAACCATCAACTATCTACCACCCACCATATCAATCTCTGTATAGCCCTTTATCCCGGATATATTTCAGCACTTTATCCGGAACAAAAAAATCTATAGGCTCCCCATGTTTTATCCTGCTGCGGATCATTGTTGAGGAAACTTCAACGTTTGGAATCGTAATATGTTTAATTTTATTATTTTCTACACCTGCCGCACACCATCCTGGACGATTCGCGGCAACAAAAACAACTAAATCCAAAATGTCATTAAAGTCCTTCCAAGTAGCAAGTGTATCTATTGAATCTGCGCCTGCCAGAAAAAAAAGTTCCGTGTTTTCTCTAAATTTACTTCGCAAATATTTTATTGTATCAATCGAATATGACGGGCTTTTTTTGTCAAGTTCATAAGTTGAAATTTCAAAACTTTTGCGGCCTTCCAAAGCTAAACGCACCATATTTAATCGATCAGCAGAAGATATTCTTGCTTCAATTTCTTTATGCGGAGGAATACCGGCTGGAATAAAAATCACTTTATCAAGTTTTAATTGAACCCAACATTCTTTTGCCAAAATCAAATGCCCCACATGTATCGGGTTAAACGTTCCGCCTAAAATCCCAATCTTCATCTGTAAATAATACTTTCTTTAGTTATATACAAATCCCGCTGTTTTCTTTAACACACATTTTTCATATACTCACAACAAAACTTTTTCTACTACCTGCCACGTGTAACGTGTTGCGTGCAACGCGTTTTTCCACTTATTAAGTGGAAAAACGATCAACCGTTTCTCACCTGTCCCTTACCATAAACAACATACTTATAACTGCATAACTCTTCCAGCCCCATAGGCCCGCGCGCATGAATTTTATCTGTTGAAATACCTATTTCCGCGCCCAAACCAAACTGTCCTCCATCCGTGAACCTGGTAGACGCGTTAACATAAACTGCCGCAGAATCTACTTCATCGGTAAATTTTTTAGCATTGGTTTCATTTTCCGTCACTATCGCATCTGAATGTTTTGATCCGAACTTTGAGATATGGTCAACAGCTTCATCTAAAGAATTCACTACACGAATATTCAGCACAAGATCCAGCCATTCCTCTGAAAAATCCTTGTCTTCCGCTTTTTCTATATTTTTCAAAATTTTTAACGTTCTTGCGCAGCCTTTTAATCTCACTCCTGCTTGTTTCAATTTTTCGGCAATTGTGGGGAGAAAAGTCTCTGCAACATCTTTATGCACTAACATGGTTTCCATTGCATTACAAACACCGGGACGTTGTATTTTCGCGTTAATACATATAGTTTCCGCCATGTTAAGATCAGCATGAACGTCAACATATACATGGCAAATACCTTTATAATGCTTTATAACCGGAACTCTGCTTTTGGATACAACTTCTCGGATTAAAGATTCTCCGCCTCTAGGCATAATAAGATCAATGCCTTCTGAAACCGTAAGCATAGCATCTACAAGTTCACGCGATGTGTCCTCAATAAGAATAAACGCGCCTTTTTTTAAACCATTATTCTCTGATGCCTCTTTCAAAACATTGTAAATAGCTTTGTTGGAGTTAACGGCATCCGATCCGCCTCTTAGAATAACCGCGTTGCCTGATTTAAAACATAACGCTACACAATCTGCCGTAACATTAGGCCGTGATTCATAAATTATGCCTATTACGCCAATAGGAACTCTTATTTTTTTTATTACAAGGCCATTAGGCCGTTTAAATTCATTAAGAATACCGCCGACAGGATCATTCAAAGCCGCAACTTCCTTCATCATTAAACACATCGAATCAATCCGATTGTCATCCAATCTCAAACGGTCAATAAACGCTTTGTTTTTTTTGTTACTTTCAGCTTTGACAATATCCTTTTGATTAGCTTGTTTGATCAGAGTTCTTTTTGCGTCAATATTTTCCGCCATTTCAAGTAAAACTTTGTTTTTTACTGCTGACGGCATAACCGCAAGCTGTCTAGCTCCGTCACAGGCTTCATCAACAATTTTTTTCATTATAGAACTTGCATTCATTTTTTCACCTTAGCATATTTTTTTAACAAAATCAGATTTAATAATTATACATTATTCTACAATTACCAGATTATCCCTATGCACAACTTCGTCATACTCTTTATACCCAAGCGCCGTCTGTATTTCTCCGCTTTTTTTACCTTTAATTTTCCTGATCTCTTCCGATGAATAGTTGGATAATCCCCTGGCAATAATTTTTTTGTTTGCCGTAAAAATTTCCACAACATCGCCGTCAGAAAACTTACCCTCTATTTGCAATATACCGCTCGGCAGCAAACTTTTTTTATTATCAATCAAAGCTTTTTCAGCGCCTTTATCAACAATAATTTTACCTTTAGCTTTTATGCTGAAAGCTATCCACCTTTTTCGAGCTTTTAACGTTTTCTCAGCGCTTTCGAATCTCGTTCCAATGCATTTGCCCGAAACAATGCCAGTTAAAACATTTTTATGCCTGCCGTACGCTATTACACTTGTAATGCCTGATTTTGAAGCATTTCTTACAGCATCTATCTTTGTACTCATACCGCCGGTACTTTCTTCCGAACCTTTACCGGAACAAAAACTTTTTAATTTCTGTATAACTTTTTCCGAATTTTCGACTTGTGAAATCAGTTTTTCATTGTCATCATAGACTCCCTCAACATCCGTTAAAACGATAAACATGTCGGATTCCGTCAAATCCGCGACTAAACTGGAAAGCCGGTCATTATCTCCGCATTTTATCTCAGAAGTGGACACTGAATCGTTCTCGTTTATAATAGGGATTGCTTTATATTTTAAAAGCGAATTCACAGTATGCCTGATATTCAAAAAACGGCGGCGATGATTGAAATCCTCTTGCGTAAGAAGTACCTGGCCCGCGATATACCCTCTTTTAGCAAGATACTTATTATAAATATCCATAAGATGGTTTTGACCTATACTCGCTATTGCCTGCAATTCTGAAAGAGACCGTCCCTTTTTTTTAACTGATAAAAGCCCTAATCCCGCGCCTATGGCTCCGGAAGACACTAATACAACCTCTATCTTCTTATCCATAAGATCGGCAATCTGATTGGACAAATTACGGATAATTCTTTGGTCTATCTGATTATCCTCATTAGTCAAAACCTTTGTCCCAACTTTGATCGTAATCCTCTTCATCTTTTTCCTTAATATCCTTTATTGTTTTAAAAACAACAGCTAACAGTTCTTTTATGCCTTCTCCGGTTAAAGCAGAAACCGCGTAAACATCTTTATCAACAGCTTTTTGTATTTTTTCTAAATTTGTTTTCGCTTCCGGTAAATCAATTTTGTTGGCGGCAATTATGCGCGGTTTCGCATAAACATCCTGATTGTACAATTTAAGTTCATTCTCCAGTTTTAGATAATTTTCAACCGGATCTGTCCCGTCTAAAGAACTTAAGTCCACCATATGAACGAGAACGCGCGTTCTTTCAATATGACGCAAAAATCTGTCTCCCAAACCTTTCCCGGAATGTGCGCCCTCAATAAGTCCCGGCATATCAGCCATAACGAGCGAATCATCGTAAAATTTTACTACTCCTAGTTTGGGGCTTTTTGTCGTAAAAGGATATGGCGCGATTTTAGAATGTGCTTTTGATATTTTAGAAATTAACGTGGATTTTCCAGCATTAGGCAGGCCGATAATGCCAACATCGGCAACAAGTTTGAGCTCTAAAATCAGAGTTTTTGTTTCTCCGGGTTCTCCTTGAGTAGCAGTAACCAATTTAGCACTTCCTTTGCCTCCGGCGCCGCCTTTGGCCGCTATAACTTGGTCCGGACACAACACCAAATCCCTTAAGACAAAACCATCTTCAAAGGACTTTACAATAGTGCCCGCGGGAACTTTTAAGATAATATCCTTCCCTTTTTTTCCATATTTTTTATTAGAACTGCCGTGTTGTCCGGACCCCGCAGAATGGTGCTGATTATACCTAAAATCCAGCAAAGTATGAAGATTGCGATCACTCCTAATAATTACGTTTCCACCGTCACCGCCATCACCGCCGTCCGGAATACCTCTGCGATGAAAAATATCTTTATATAGACTTTGGCAGCCGTTTCCGCCCTTGCCTCCTGAAACGTAAATTTTAGCGTAATCTATGAGCATTTTATCCTGGGATAATACTTACAACTCGTTTTCCGGAAAAAGAAACAACACCTTCACATTTAGCAAATAACGTATCATCTTTCCCTTTGCCGACATTAACACCCGGCTTATAATGAGTCCCTCTTTGTCTAATAATAATGCTACCGGCTGTAACAGTTTCTCCGCCGAATCTTTTAACACCTAATCTTTGCGCGTTAGAATCGCGGCCGTTACGAGATGAGCCTTGTCCTTTTTTATGTGCCATAACTTTTACCTCGCTTTTTTATGCATTACATGTAACACAAAACACGTTACACATTTCTAATATAGTAATCCATTATTTAAAAAAATTATGTACATTATTTATTCAAAATGAATATTCTTTACTTTTAACTCCGTTACATCCTGACGGTGCCCTTTTTTGGACTGTGAGCTTTTCCTGTCTCTGTACTTAAAAGCTATAACTTTCTTAAGCCTTTTATCCCCCAGAATTTCACATTCTACATAGGCTCCGTTTATATATGGTTCGCCTACAAGATATGAAGAACCTTTTTTCCCGAACAAAACTTTTTCAACCTTAATGTCTTTTTCTTTTTGTTCGCTTATTCTGTTTACAACTATTTTATCATTTTTTTCAACGCGCATTTGTGACCCTTTTAGTTCGATTATTGCATACATTTTATACTCCTATGTGTTTTATAACAAAAATTATTCATTTTGAATCGGATTATGCCGTTGATTATTTCGTAACTTGTTACCAAGTAAAAGTTTACATCAAAAAAACCGGCAAAACTGCCCATTAAATGTCTAATAATATTAGCAGATAGATATGCTCTTGTCAAGGGGATTTGAATTAATTTACAGTAAGATTAACAACTATTACGATTATATATTGTAATGGACTATTTAACAATAGTCAGCAAAATCAGCGGTTCCAGCTAACAAGACTAAACGTATCCGTTCCGTCTTCCCCCATTAAATCTGATGGAGAAACAGCTACATACGTATATTGGATAGTTGTTAAAACATTCCACATATCAATATTCCTGCCGGCAAGTATTATGCCGTTTACATTTAAAACAGCCTGAGCAACTATAGATTTAATGTCTTGCGCGGCAAAAACCAAAGCTTCATTTACTGAAAAAACTCCACTGATTTTAATATCTCCGTCTTTGGCTAAAATAACGTTTTTATCTCCGCTTTTAAACTGGTATAAAGAACCCGCAACTAAAATATCTTCCGCTATAATTCCGCCGTTTAATATACAGTTTCCCAAAAAGTTTACGTTCCCGTCAACGTATATAATACCGTTTGTCGGAGATAACGTGGCTGAATTAAATGTTACATTTGAACTGTAATAATCTCCTGAATCCTGCGCCGCCTGTTTATAAACCGTATTCATGTATTCAAAAGTAGGAAAAGTTATTCTATCCTGGTTTTCATATACCATAGCCGTATCATTAGCCGCGCCATTTATTGCCACGTTGTCATCCCACTTATCCATATTTCCACTATTATATTTTTGGCCTTCTTTTACTATGCCTGTCGCGGAAACATCACCATTTACGGTAAGAAAAGAAAACCAGGGGCTTGCCTTT
Source organism: Candidatus Omnitrophota bacterium (assembly GCA_043812935.1). GTDB lineage: Bacteria > Omnitrophota > Gorgyraeia > Tantalellales > Tantalellaceae > JBDRNE01. The sequence goes on along the minus strand of JBDRLO010000036.1, from coordinate 17,000 downwards.
AAATAAACATTGTTATTAGCGTGGATATCTCCGCTCACCATAGCATTGGACACTAACGAATTAATCATAATATCATTACCCGCACCTGTAAGATAATTCAAAGCTGTAGGTGTATTATCTGAAATTTCAGCTAAAACAGTTTCTGAAATACCAGAAACCGTACCGACAGAATTAATAACATGCCTTGCGCCGACTTCAGAAAAAGTAACGTTATAAGACCCTGTATCAAGAGTTCCCGTAAAATTAGCGCGCGCGTCAAACCCATCAGTACGCATCTTTGCTAAAGCGTGATTAATCCCCGCTTCTGCCATAAACCGCGCCTGTTCTTTTTCCCGAACACGTTGTACAAGCCTAACATCACGCTGTATCATTGAAGCCAAAGGAAGCATAGTCATAATCATAAGCGCTAAAAAACCCAGGACAGTGGCAAGCACGACACCTTTTTTGCCCTGCAGTAATTTGCTGAATATTTTCGCGTGTTTTTGAGTTTTCATTTTTATTTACCTGTGTTTCTGGGTTCAACCTCAATATAATTATCTTCTTCAATACTTCTTCCATCTATATCCTTCGACACTGTTACATGAACACTAAGCACTTTGACCAAATCACTTCCGTCAACAGTTACTTTGGCCTGGCCAAAATCATCTTTTTTTGCGATATCCGCGGTAAGCGTGCATATACGGTCCGCGCCCGGCCAGTCTATTTGCACATCATCCACCCACGGAGAAGACATAACAGTAACATACGGATCCCCGCTTATTTCAGGAAAATCATACGGCTGCAACGGATGGCTTATTTGATCAGTAATATATTCATCATATCCATAAGAACTTGCGGAACACTGCCAATAGGGTTCCGCTGATAGTTCTCCTAAAAACTGCACATAACGGCCGCTGCCAATCGAAAGTGATCCTGGATTAGACCCTGATGCCGAAATAACGTCCCAATCCAAAGCACCCGTCATATAAGCACTACCGGATGAACGAGCTTTGAATTTTATATCCGTCTTGGACGGGCGATTTTCTGACCATTGTATTTGGTTATATGCGGGAGATGTCAAAGTTGTATCAAAAACCTGTGACTCCACGCTTCCGGTTTTTCGCCATGTATCAATATTAGCGATTATGAAAACATCATTAGAACTGTTAACCAAAGGATATGCGGTACTCCATGAAGGAGTTCCAACAGCATTAAAAAGCTGCGCTGAATTATAATCATTACCGCTCAAATAATACGACTGAACCGCAGAAGAAGATTGCCAATATTTACAATCCGCTTCAGCAATATTTGAAATATACAAAGTTATAAAATAATCAACATCACTATTGGCGGCATCTCTCACCACCAAAGGAAAGGCCGTCCATTCACTCCAAACTTCTCCGGTTGAAGATACGGCCGGAGATATTGTAATTCCTTTTACGATATCAGTCGTGCTCCCATCACCATCAAAATCCAAAGTGTTATCTTTAAAAAAAAGTTCTTGATGTTTATGATACTCTTCTATAGTCTTTCCCCCCGTGGTTTCATTTATATCGCCGTCATAAACCGCAGCTGCGGCTCCATTGCTTCTCCGTGTAATATAAGCACGTTCAATTCTTAAAGTACCCGCAAGTGTTGTTTTAAATTTTACACGGATTAGGTCTACTTTATCACTTATTTCATCCGGATCAATATCTAAATACGAATGATCAATAAAAATCCGGATAACATACGGCACTACCGGTGCCGAAGTCGGATCTAAAGGATTCGCATACCCATCCGCTCCGTCCTGCAAAGCGTCACCCGTAGAAGCATCCGAAAACCATGTTATCTCTCCTTCTTCCGAGTCCTCCGGAATATCCAAACCAACATGGGTTTCTTCTTCTATACGTTCCGTATTATTAAGTGCCGCGTTATTGAACGCGGATTCTCTCCAAAGATCATAATAATCGTTGATTTCAATATAGCTGCCTGTTCCTCCGGCAGAAAATTTCAAATAATTATCATTATTCCAAAGATAATCATGTATTCTCGTTGCTGTTCCTCCGCTTACTGTAAAAGCCCCTCCCGGCGCGTAAGCAGAATTATAATATTCCATTTCTCTTACACTACCGGAAGGTTCTATCCTTAAGTTATCAACGCCTAAATTATAGCCTGATGATAAGCTGTTTTTGCCGGTAACTTCCAATCGTATCGTATGATCCCCGGGCGTCAGCCTTGCCCATCCGAACACAACCTGATTTTCTTTAACTTCAGTAGACGAATCGCAATAAAAATCAATTACCGGAGCCAGTGAAGAAATCGTAAAAACATCCACATTTTCAAGAAAGTCCATATCTGTAGATGAGCCGCCGCCGCCTGTTCCAGCGGAAACAACATTTGCCATTTGCGAATACCTCTGAGTATCATTCATCGTGTTATCTCTCGGATCAAAAACCGTACGCCTTAACGTATACTTACTTCCACCGGTCGAAACCAAATGATATATAATAGTTTTATCCCAGTCTATTTTTCCGCTATTATCCAATGTAAAAAGACCATTAACATCTCGATCTGCCACTGGAATACTAACCGCGGTATAAGGCTCCGTATCCTGCGGATAAAAAGATATATACGTAAGGCTGGACAGCCTTAAATCATTTTTTATAGTTTCCAAAGCTTTAATAACATCGATTCTGAGATTAGTGCGTTCGTTTTCACCTGCCCAGGTTTTATAGGTAAAAACCCAGACAGATAATATCGCCGCTATCACCATAAGAGATATAGCTGCCACAAAAATCACTTCGGTAACGGTAAAACCTTTTTTTTCTTTTAAAATTTTTCGCATAATTTATCTTCCGTGTTTAATAATAAATTTACTAAGTAACATCCGAAAATAATGTTTCCATAACTACGGGTTGACCCGCAAAAACTGCTTCTCCTGTATCAGGATCCAAATAACTACCGTCCATATTTATCTGTAAACGTTTAACCGTAACCTTAACTTGTATGAGATGGCTGTCTCCTTCGAAATCAGTGGTAATTTCTGTGGTGCGGGTATAATCCCCGTTAGGATCAATATTCCCGTCATTACTTATACGTACTTCAGATTCCACAGCTGATGAAATCTGGCTGAAATCCAAACGTTTCAAAAGGTCAATACGTCTTTGCGCAAGGTACGATGCCGTATATATGGTATCTATTCGGCGTGAGAAAACTGAACTCTGCGTTACAAGCGCTCCGATAGAAATTACCGCTATAAACACCAAAGTCGCGGCTATAACCACCTCTATAAGGGTTATCCCTTTTTTACCGCAAAAAAATAGCTTCATTTCTCAAAACCCCCTATATAACAAGTATATCTCATTATTTCGGCAAAACCCAGCTTATACAAGAATTTAAAATTTTTTATTGTTCATAGATCACAATATCTTCTATGTGCAGGCCGGCATCCTCTTCAAGCTCAATTTTACATCGGTATTTTCGTTGTATACCGCTTAATATCCGCGCCTGATCTGAAATTAAAGCGTCGTTAATATCGGGATGAGAACTAACTTTTATATGTTTACGCTTTTTTTGGCTGTTTGACAAAGTTCTTTCTATTTTCCTGGCAGTCTCAATTGCAATCGTTTCAACACTCTTAATTTTTCCTTTACCGCCGCAATAAGGACAATCTACACGAGACGTACCCTCTAAACTTTTTCTTCTACGTTGACGCGTCATCTCTACTACGCCAAATTGAGAAATCGCCCGCACATTTATCCGGGCTTTATCACTTTGCAGTTTTTGTTGTAAAAAGTGAAAAATTTTATCTCTATGGTCTTTTGTTTCCATATCAATAAAATCAATAATAATAATACCCCCGATATCTCTCAATATGAGCTGCTTCGGAATTTCGCCCGCGGCTTCCGTATTTGTTTTAAATGCTGTTTCTTCCAGGCTTTCTTTACCAACAAAACTACCTGTATTTACGTCAATAACAACAACTCCTTCTGTCTGCTCTATTATCAAATATCCGCCGCTCTTAAGAGCTACTTTTCTTTCAAAAATTTCGTCAATCTTTTTGTCCAATTTATATTTCTCGAACAACGGAACCTGGCCGTTATATAACTTCACTTTCTTTTTTAAAGCAGGCATAAAAGCTTTGAGAAACTTAATAATCCTAATATATTCGTCACTTGAATCAACAATAAGCTGAGCAACATCGTTCGTAAAAATATCTCGTATCATTCGAAGCACAATACCATATTCTTCATATACATTTGACGGCGCGGACTGTTTTTCAGCGCGCTTTTTTACCTTTTCCCACAAGTTCAGCAAATACTTTAGTTCGCTTTTAAGTTCATCTTCGCTTTTACCTTCTGCTACTGTACGCACAATACAACCGACTTTATCTAAAAACCCCATTTTATCAAAAATCCCCCGTATACGCTTGCGTTCATTTTTATCCATAATTCTACGGGATATGCCTATACCTTTATCATATGGAGTCAAAACAAGATACCTGCCGGGTATGCTGATATATGTCGTAAGCCTGGGGCCTTTACTGCCGATTGCCTCTTTAACAACCTGAACTATAATTTCTTCCCCGGATTTTAAAATACTTTTAATTTTGGGATGCTTTTTCTTAACAACTGTTTTAAAAGCAGGTTCATCATCCAATAACATTTCTTTCAAAACAGATGTCTTGTCTATAACATCACTTACATGTAAAAAACCATTTTTTTCAAGTCCAATGTCGACAAAGACAGCTTCTATCCCTGGAAGTACGGAACTAACTCTGCCTTTATAAACACTTCCCGCGTAATGTTCAGTACTTGCCCTTTCCATAAAAAAATCCACTAATTCACCATTGCTTAATATCGCGGCACGTTTTTCAGCGGGACTGATATTAACCAAAATAGTTTTACCGGAGGGCAAATCTAACCCGGTTTTTTTTGTTTTCCTTGCCATTTGTGTTTTATCCTTTCCATATTTGGTTAGCCGGTTACACCGGTTAACCTGTTTATCCTCCCGTCTCGAGCGAAATCGAGAGGAGCTTGTCGAATGGTTGACCGGTTAATTAGCACATAGGATACCTTCTATCAACTATCAATTAAACTTGCAAATCTATATACTACATACGCATACGCTATATAATTTTGACTAGCTGGCTAGTCGAATTCCCTCAGGAAGTTCGTCATTAATCAATCTTATCACTTTATCTCGAACTATTTCTTCATTTAACCACAAAGCTATTTCTTCATTAAAACTTTCAACCCCTAGTTTCAAAGCTTTTGGAATACTGATTTTTACCCGCGGTGAAAAACCATTTGTCAATACAAACGGTAAAGCTGCCCTCCGAATGGCTCTACGAAACAACATCATAAGATCAAGATGAGAAATATAAACCATCTTACCTTTTTTTTCAAAAATAAAATTATATTTTGTCATATTTTTGATAATTCTTAAAGCATAACCTAGTAATTAAGATTTGTACCGCTGTGTATCTGCCAACCAGTTGAAAATATACATAACACAGCAATCACTCTGGGAAGAATCCGAAGGATATAATATTGTTAGACTTGAATTATTAAAAACTTGATAATACTTTTCTTCCCAATTTTGTTTTTTTATTCCTTCGTTTTTGTTTTTCTAAAATCAAAAAAAGGTTTTGATCCTCTTTTTTGTTCTACACCTGATATATTTGTTTTATCAACTTCAACTGCCGCATGAGAAGTTTTCAACTTGCCTTTATTAATCTCTGTTTTTGATTTGGATTTTTGTTCAGTCTGATTGTCTTTATGGTTTAAATAATATTCACGGTACAACTTAGCGTGCATTTCTGATCTTTCTATAGATTCCTTGTCATCGTCTAAAATGTTTACTGTTATAAAAAATACAACCTCTGTCTTGTCAACATTGTCTTGTTTGTACTTAAAAATTCCTCCCACAATAGGAATATCTCCAAAAATATCGCCCAAAATCGGAAATTTATGGTCTTCTTTCGCTTTTGTTTCCGTAATAAGCCCTCCAATGAATATTGTTTCTCCGTCTGTAACCATTACCTGTGTATCTGCTTCACGCGAATTATAAGTCATAGCAACCGTATTTGCGCTACCACTGACTTGCAATTCACTAAAATCCAGCGAACTTGATACTTGAGGCCTGAGATTTACCATTATTTCACCATTTTCATTAACATGCGGAGTAACTTCCAGAATAACTCCGATTTCTCTCGGTTCTGTTTCAAATTCTACTGTAACGACTGATGCCGTATCTGTTGATGTTTGCTGTTTTTGCAGAAAAACATTGCTAATAACTTTAATAACCGCGGGTTGATTGTTCAGCGTAGTTATACGGGGGCTTGACAATATTTTTGTATCATCCCTCTCGTCAATTAGCCTTAATCTCGCGGAAAACTGGCTAAAATCTAATGTTCCAAATGAAAATAAATTCGCGCTATTGGTTGCTGTTGTAAAAGTTGTCGGGTTTACCCTTTGCCCTACAGCACTAAAAACGTCTACAATAGGAAAATTACCAACACCAGTTAAAGCTGCTCCATCCAAACTGCTTGCCGGATAATAATTGGTTTGTTTTGAAGGCAAAAAACTCAATGAGCCGTCATTTCTAAAAGGAAATGTCGTAGGACGATTCGCGCCGGCAGCAGATATTACGGCATTCCAATCCACACCAAACTGGTCATTCCTATCCAGGGTTACTTCAATAACTTTTGCCTCAAGCATAATCTGAGGAGTCTTTTTATCAAGTTTTATTAACATATCTTTTATAATGCTCACACGAGCCGGAATAGCTGTAACAACAATAGCGTTTGCCGTTGGTAAAAACGTGGCTTTTTCTCCCGACTGCGTAAAAATAACAGAATTAATCGCCTTCATAAGCTGTGATATGTTTTTATCGGAACTTTCGGAATTATCAGTTTCTTCGTCACTTACAACTGCTGCACCGGTAGATCCTTCTGTACTTTCAATTATGTAGTTCAAAGCAATAACTTCTGTTATGGGTTCTTCCGCCTGCAGGCTGCTTTTAGGCATTACTCTTATAATCCCTTTTTCGTCATCCCGCGAATAAGCATAACTATAATTTCTTGTAACAATATCTAAAGCAACTTCCCAGGGTTTATCTCTCAAACGCATCGTAACAGTCCCCTCAACTCCGGGGGAAGGTATAATATCCACTCCGCTAACTTCTGAAAGGTAATGTAAAACCGTTTGTATATCAACATCTTTAAAATTTACCGTTATGTTTCCCGGTTTAGGCAACGGTTGTTTTAATTCCGCGGCAGGTGTAGTATTATCAATAACATTATTAACCGCAACGCTGCTGCTCGTTTTCACTTGGGCATATATAGCCGGCAAAAGAAAACACAAATTTATAAAAACAATTGTCAAAAAACAGACAAAATATTTTAAAAATACATTGATATTCTTTTTCATTCAGTTTTTCTCCTTTTTGTAATGTAAGTTTCAGATTATCTATTGTCTTCATCAAAAAGACTTAACTCATGTTTCTCTCCGTTTATACTTATCACTACAGCATTCTTACCAACTGATTCAACAAGCAACTGGTCAATTCCATCACCTTCGTTAATCACTTCACCGTTTATAATGGCACTACGCGTGCCATCCGGTGTCATAACTATTCCTTGCAATACGACATCTTCAATGGAAAAAACATTCCACGCGCTTCCGGCTTGAACTGTTTCCTTTTGAACTCCCACAAGAGAAACAAAAGGGTCCCTTCGGTCAGAAGAACTATATTCATTGGCAAAACCGATTACAGCACAATTCAACATTACAACCGCATATGTTGTAATAGTTAAATATTTCACCATAAGAACACAAAATTTTTTATTATTCATCTGAAACATATGTATTCAAACTTATTCTCACATCGTGCTTTCGCGGAGAGCGTTCATTGCCTTTTATTTTCAAATCTGTTATTGTAATAAACCGTTTACTTCTTTCCAGACTGCTAATAAAATAGCCTAATTGATGATACCCGCTTTCAGCAGTTATAATAATCGGAACTTCCCGATAATAGCCCTTTTCACTTGGAACAGATTCTTTAGTATACGCGATTACCGCGGGAGTAATACTTAAAATTTTAATTCCCGAACTCTTTGCCAAAAGAGATAATTCCTCAAGAAACGCAGGAAGATCTTTCTTAGCCGGCAGCCCCTTAGCATAACTTTCCAATTCCGCGCTTACATCGCTTAATTTTTTTGTTAACGCATCTAGCCTGCGAATTCTGTTCTCGACCAGGTCTATATTCGTCTGAAAATCTCTTATTTCTCTTGAAGTTTTTGATAATAAAGAACATTTCGGGATAATCGCGATAAAAATATAAACCACCGCTAAAATTGAAGCAAAAGCCGCTACGAAATATGTACGGAATTTTTCTTCGGCAAATAATTCTTTTATTTTATCCGGCGTTATTGTTTTTAAATCTAAATCATTTATATTCATAAATTTTTTTTAGCCCGCTTACGACAAACTTTCATCTTCGCGGTTTTTCATATAACAATCAAGTTTAAACATCATTACTTCTTCATCTTTTATTTCACGTTTATTTATATTGCGCAACTCAATCCTTTCAAAATAATCTGAAAAATTCTTATTTTCTTCCAAATTGTTAATAAATTTTGCCACCAATAACGTTGCCTGTTCACTGTTACCTAATGCATATCCGCCTATTTCAAGACAGTTCACATCCTTACTCTTTTTGTTTGCATGCACATGAGCCTGTAACCCTAAATCCGCAATCCAAATATTCGGAATAATAGATTCATTCAATCCCAAAAGCAGTTTTGTCCAATTTAACTTAGGTTTGGCAATTTTTCTTATCGCGGAAACTTTTTTTTCATTTGCCGCGATTTCCGCAATAATTCTTCCGGTTTTTTCCCTCTGAGGTTCCATTAAACGCCATTTTTCATCTAACGCCCCCAGATCTTGCTTCTTTTTTAGAACAGCAACATCCAATCCCCCGTAAACCGCCACCAATACCGCTAAAACCCCGGCAGCAACCGGTAAAATAGGAATATTCGGGATTTGAACCGTAACCTTTTTAACTTTCCTTAATTCTTTCGGCAATAAATTTATTTCAATCATAAAAACCTTGTTTTATTTTCAAATAGTCATTTTGTATCAATGCCTGAGAGCTAATCCGACGCTAACCGCCAATTGTGAAGCCACAGAATTAAGATCTTCCTGCGAAAGATTTTCTGAAAACCCGATATTATTTAAAGGGTTCCATTTTTTCATTTGTATTCCTAAATTATCGTTCAGATAATCAAAAACACCCTGCTGTTCTATCATTCCTCCGCAGCAATAAATTTCATCAATTTTTTTATTTTGCCTGTTTTCAAAATAAGTAAAGGAAAGCTGCAACTCTTTAATCAAATTGTCAAGAACAGAAACAGTAGATCTCATAATTGATTCGCTATCTATGTCCGATAATCCCAATTTACATTCTTCACTTTGCTTCGGCGTTAAAGATAACTCTTTGATTAATGTTTCTGAAATATTTCTGCCGCCTATTTGAATTTGCCTGATAAAGCAAGGATCTTTACCGTCTGAAATCAACATATCAGTCTGGGAATGACCGAAATCAAATAACGCGAAACATTTTTTTTCTAAAGAAGGATTCGCCGTAAAAAAAGCATTAAACAAAGCAAAAGGATCCGTATCCATAACTTCAACTGTCATTCCCAAATGTTCAATCATTTTAACTTTTTGCATAACTGATGATTTCTTTGCCGCGGCTAAAATAACTTTCATTTGACCGGGTTCCTGGGCATCTCCCAAAATAATAAAATCAGTAACAACTTCACTAAGATTAAACGGAATATACTTCTCTGCTTCATAAGTTAAAGCTTCTTCTAATTGCTCTCTTTTCATTTTTGGGAAATTTATAAACCGGACGATAACATCAGGGCCTGAAACCGAAAGATTTATTTTATCAGGATGAAGATCAATTTCTTCCAGGCTTTCTTTAATAAGCATTTCTATTTGCTGAGCCTGTACATCTGGAGATATTGTTTTTATATTATATGCGGTTAATATGTTGTTTTCAGATATTTTGTCAATTGCAATAATCTTTATTGAATAACTACCGATATCTATTCCTACTGAATTTCTATTCTTATCGCCTGTCTTTACCATTAGATTTATTTCTTTCTGATTTAAGACAATTATAATACTATTGTATATTAATTATAGTGAAAGGTTATCATACCAAATTCTAATTGTCAAGCTGGGGTATTGGTTAGCCGGTTTGCCAGTTAACCAGTTTCCCTGTTCAATACGCTACACGTTACATGGCATACTCTACACGTTTTTTTTCTACGATAAAAGATACCCCCAAAGGTTGCTCCTGATACCAACCAGCTAACCGGCCAACCGGCTAACTGGCTAACTGGCTAACCGGCCAACCGGCTAACCGGCTAACTGGCCAACCGGCCAACCGGCCAACCGGCTAACCGGCTAACTGGCCAACCGGCCAACCGGCTAACCAGCTAACAAAAAAAAAGAGCGGGATATATATCCCGCTCTTTTTTTCACACTTGTTTAGATACAATTACAGCGTATGCGTTGCCGGTACGTTTGGACATGTTGGATTTGTTCCGATCACGTTAACGACATAAGGCGTTGTCGGCCCAGCCGGACATGCCGGCGTAGACGTAATATACGTTGGGACAAGATTTCCCATAGCACATGCTCCACCCGTCGCAACCGCGTTATCCAACGCAAAAAGCGTTTTGGCTCCGTCAATCTGCTTTAAATTTGCTATACACGCGTTTGTCTGCGCGGTTGTTCTTGCCTGCATGAAATTCGGAACCGCTATGGCGGCTAATAAACCTATAATTGCAACAACTATCATAATTTCAACAAGAGTGAAACCTTTTTTGTTCATTGATTTTCGGCATTTCATAATTTTCACCTCCCTCTATACATAATTTAGAAGATGTTTTATACACATCTCCATTATAAGTATACCTGTTTGTCGATTAAAAAGCAAATAATGCACCAAAATGCAATGCACCGCCATAACCTATTATATTTAAAATACTTTGGATGATTAGAAAATATGGATTGTAAAACCAACAAAACTACAGGTCTACCATCTTTAAGCCTTAATAAGAAATCCTTCCCTATTGCGCAGGTATTCTTGATACATATCATCAGTTAAATTCAATACAGGATCTATACGCATTATCCATTCATTGATATAACCCATTTTCATGCGTATTGCAATGTCAAGCGCAAACGATAATGAAAACAAACCGCGTTCATCATTGTTCATTATTATAAGTGGAGCTTTTAAATCTAGTTTTTCATAATCAAGTTGAATTTTCGCCCAGTTAACACCATTTCCACGTATAATTCCCAATAAATTATCAACTTTAAACTCATTAATATTATCAATGCGGCCTTTGGCAATATCTCCCTTCAGTGTATCTATAACAGCGCTTATTTCTTTAACAGTATCAAGATTTTTACTGAATTTCTGTTTATGTTCTTCTGTCCAGGCTTTAATAACATATACTTTTGCGGAAGGCACATGTAATTCAATATCCTTTTTTAATTTATCAACCTGATCATTATTTGCTTTTGTATTACTATACAGCACAACCATTCCGTTTTTTAGAACACCTTTATTTTCCAATATATTCAAAGATTCATTAAGATCATAAAAAACCGTATTTTCCAACATATCATCCGCATATAGTATAATCGACTGGCCTGTTTTATTTTGGCACAAATCATTAATGGTTTTCCCAATTTTACCCTGGCCGTTCAAGTATGTCATTTCCGCAAGCACCCGGCCTGCTTTATATGCATATTTTAGTTTATATTTAATCAACAGTTTTAGGGCTTTAACCGCGTTTTCTCCGTAATTATCCTGATTTGTTTTCGCCAGATAAACCAATAAATTGAAATAATCATCGCCTTTGGCTTCTACTTCCATTGCCAGTTCTTCGAATTTATTTTCCTGAAAATACTTATCAAATATTTCAATAATTTCATCATCATCCAATTTTCCCTGAAACCTGCGTAAAACTTTATCGAGCAGCTCAACAGTTTCGTTTGACTGAAACTGTTTTATCCTCTCAATATCTTGCAGGATCCATTCAGCAGATTCGTTGACATAATAGCCAATAACAGTTTCAATAGCTTCCGCCAGGTATTTCGGGTTTTTAATTGTATACAAAAGAAAGAGCGCGTCTATTACCTCAGGCGAAACTTTTATTTCTACGCTGCGCATTTCTTGTGATAATGGAATCTTTCTGACATGCTTTAACCGTTTCAACACAACTTCACGTTTCCTAACAGGTTTTGAGGAAACAATAGTATCTTTTACTGTTTTTTTCCTCATTGTTCCTAAAACCTGCATTTTCAGTACAGATAAATTAGAACCGTCTCTATTCGCCACAAAAATATTTCCAAACTTGTCTACAATTATATCCATTGGGTACGAAAAATTCCATTCATTTTGCCTGATTATACCTTTGTCGCCATAATCAGTATTTAATAAAGCACCATTAGCGGTTAAAACCGAAATTGTGTTACTTCTTCCATTTGTAACAAATATATTTCCAACAAGGTCTACCGCAATACCTGTCGGATCGTCAAACACACCCATAGCCGCAGTTACTACACCCGCCATACCGAAACCTACATTTAATGTACCATCAGGATTTAAACATACAACTGTTTCATCCAAAGAATTAACAATAAATATGTTTTCGTTCCTGTCAATTACAATCGCATAAGGATTAGAAAACCGAATACCCTCCTCATCCAGAATTATAACCCTGTTCAAACTGCCATCAGGGTTTAACACAGACACCGTATCGTTCGAAACATTCGTAACAAATATATTTCCATTAGGACTCACCGCAATTCCATGCGGATTAAAGAATTTTCCTGTAACTTCTGTAATAGTACCATTATCTCCAAAATCTTTATTTAATGTACCGTCCGGTTTTAACACTGAAACCGTATTCTTACCCCAGTTAGTTACAAAAATATTTCCATTCGAATCTATTGCAATTCTTACCGGATTATCAAATTTTCCTGTATCTTTACCTATAATTCCATGATCACCAAATTTTTCATTCAGCGTACCATCAGGATTTAAAACTGTAACTGTAGAATTTGTATAATTAGCCACAAAAATATTTTCATGTTTATCCTTTGCAATTCCTGACGGAGACTTGATATTCCCAATGGACGTAACAAACAAATGCTGTTTATAATCAGGGTGAATTTCTGTAAATTCGCTTTCCGGCAACATTAAGGTATTATGTTTTATTTTTACCAATGAAGCCGGATCTTCATTGGTAATTAAGATATTTCCTTCTTTATCTATTGTAAGTTTACCGAAATCCAACGGCTGCGCCGCTGTATTTACTTTTATCACACCGTTATCACCAAACCCCGTATTCAAAGTACCATTCGGGTTTAATGCTGATATTGTGTTATTTTTATTATTGGAAATAAATATGTTCTCCTCGTTATCTATTACAATACCCCGTGGGCTATCGAACTTACCGGTATCTTTTTGTATCACACCGCCGTCGCCGAAATTTTCATTAAGCACGCCGGACGGGTTTAATACTGAAACCGTATTATTACCCCAGTTAGTTACAAAAATATTTCCTTTGGAATCTACCGCAATACCTTTTGCGTTAACAAACTTACCGGATTCCTTATTTACTATTCCGTGATCACCAAATTTTTCATTTAATGTACCATCCGAGTTTAGCGCTGAAATTGTATCATCTCCTTTATTAAGAATAAATATGGTCCCCGAATTATCTATTGCAATTGCTACCGGCATATTAAAATTTCCAACGGATCGTCCAATTACACCTTCTGAACCAAAAGATTTATTAAGCGTACCATCCGGTTTAAAAACCGAAATCGTACTGCTTAACCAATTACATACAAATATATTCCCGTCAGAGTTAATTGCTATACCGGTTGGATGAAAAAGTTTTCCTGTTTCCTGATTTATTTCACCGTCTATCCCGAAGTCTTTATTAAGCTTACCATCCGGTCCTAATACAAACACACTGTGCGCTCTCCAATTAGCGACAAAGATATTCCCATTACGGTCTATTGCAACACCATCGGGTGTTACAAATCTTTTCCGGGGAGAAGTAACTCTTTTTCTCCCGGCCGTATCCTGATTTAAACCTCGGGGTTTTAAAACAGAAACCGTATGATTATTCCAATTAGTTACAAGAATAGTTCCAAATTTATCTATAGTTATATTCGTTGGACACGAAAAGTCCCCTTCATTTTGTTTTATTATCCCTTTATCGCCATAATCATCGTTTAATTTACCTTTACCGGTTAAAACTGAAATTGTGTGATTCCCACCATTCGTAACAAATATATTTCCATTCGAATCTAGTGCAATCCCTGTTGGATCGTTAAATTTCCCCATAGACAGGGTTATTACCCCGCCCACACCAAAACCGAGATTTAACGCGCCATTAGAATCCAAAATTACAACCGTTTCATTTGTTTGATCCGAACTATTAACAACAAATATGTTTTCGTTATCGTCAACGACAATCGCACACGGACTAGAAAACCGGATATCGTTCTCATCCAAAGTTATAATTCTATTAAAACTGCCGTCGGAATTTAATACAGAAACTGTATCATTTGAAACATTAGTAACAAATATATTGCCACTCTGGCTAATTGCAATTCCGGACGGGCCGGAAAAATTACCGGTTTCTTGTGCAATCACACCCTGATTACCAAATCGTTCATTAAGCGTACCATCCGGCTTTAACACAGAAACCGTATGATTTTTCAAATTAGCAACAAATACATTTCCATTAGAATCTATTGCTATTCGGGATGGAGAATCAAATTTTCCAACATCTTTGCTTATTACACCTTTATCACCAAAATCCTCATTAAGCGTACCGTCCGGCTTCAAAACCGAAACCGTATCCTCCCCGGAAACAGATACAATTTCTTGTTTAGAATTAGAAACAAATATATTACCATTTTTATCAACTGCAGCCCCTGTGGGAGACACAAATTTTCCCGCAGACGCTTTAATTGTTGCCGCAAGAATATGTTGTTTATAATCCGGGTGACTTTCCGCAAATTCGCTATTCAAGCCTTGGGCTTTCAAAACAGAAACCGTATTATTTCTCCAATTAGCCACAAAAATAGTTC
Organism: Candidatus Omnitrophota bacterium; assembly: GCA_043812935.1. Taxonomy (GTDB): domain Bacteria; phylum Omnitrophota; class Gorgyraeia; order Tantalellales; family Tantalellaceae; genus JBDRNE01. Next base: position 1,833 of record JBDRLO010000036.1, on the reverse strand, counting down.
CGTCTTCACTTACAGTAATACCATCCGGTTCAGAAAATCCCCCCGTATCTTCACTTATAATCCCGCCATCGCCAAAGGATTTATTTAACGTTCCTTTCGAGTTTATAACTGAAATCGTATTGTTGCCTTTATTGCTTACCAGTATATTCCCGAAAGAATCTATTGTTATTCCCCCGGGTTTGTCAAACTTTCCGACACTCTGAAGTATTACACCATTTTCACCAAAATTTTCATTCAGCGTACCGTCAGAGTTTAATATTGATACCGAATTAGAAACAGCATTAGAAACAAATATGTTCCCTTCCGCATCTATTGCAATTCCCTCAGGTGTAGAAAATTTTCCGACAGAAGCATTTATTATACCTTTTTCACCGAAACTCTCGTCTATTGTACCATCCGCCTTCAATACCGATACCGTATGACTATTTCCATTTACTATAAAAATATTACCTGAATTATTTATTGCAATTCCTGTAGGTCTAGAAAAATTACATACAGGTTCATTTATTATACCTTTATCACCAAAGTCTTCATTTAATGTACCATCCGGCTTTAATACTGAAATGCTATTATTTCCCCAATTAACCACAAATATATTTCCTGCAGCATCTATCGCAATACGTTGAGGCGATGAAAACTTACCCACATCTTTTGAAATCACACCGCCGTCGCCAAAAGATTTATTTAAGGTACCGTCCGGATTTAATACTGAAAGAGCGCTCCCATCTTGATTAGCCACAAAGATATTCCCATTCTTATCTATGGCTATTCCGCGCGGAGAAGTAAAACATCCGATATCCTTGGTTATTATTTTTGAAAAAATATGGCGTTTCTCTCTATGTCCCAACGGAGTTTTCTCCAAAGGATGCAGTTTTAAAACCGATAGTGTTGAATTTTCCCAATTACTTACAATAATATTTTCATTACTGTCCAATGTAATTCCGGTAGGTTCTGAGAAATTACCCATATACTTAGTGATTTTACCCTTTTGGCCGATTTTTTCATTAAGCGTACCGTCCGGGTTTAATACAAAAACTTCATGATTGCCTAAATTAACAACAAATATGTTTCCTTTAGAATCTATTGCTATGGCTTGGGGTTTGTTAAACTTTCCGTTAAGAGATATCACACCGCTATCTCCGAAGTTGTCATTTAACATCCCGTCTGGTTTTAAAACGGAAACCGTATTATTTTTTAAGTTACTTACAAATATATTTCCCGCACGGTCTATTGCAATCCCACTGGGTTCATAAAATTTCCCTGTTTCCTGGCTTATCACACCAGCCGTACCAAATGAATCATTTAACGTACCATCCGGATTTAATACCGAAATTGTATTATTACCCCCATTAACAACAAATATATTTCCTGCCGGGCTTATTACAATATCATTCATCCCGACAAATTCTCCTTTTTTAATTATACCTTTTTCACCAAAGCCTTCATTCAATGTTCCATCCTCTTTCAGCACAGAAATTGTATTATTACCGATATTAGCTACAAATATATTCCTATTATTGTCAACAGCAACCGCATATGGCCTAAAAAACTTACCGGTTTTGGTTTGTATTATTCCATTTTCACCGAATGAATTATTCAGATTACCGTTCTCATCCAGTACAGAAACAGTATTATTTCCCCAATTGGGAACAAATACATTACCTGTAGAATCCGCTGCTACACGGCCGGGACTTGAAAATTTTCCTTCGCTTTTTTCTATAACCGTGCTAAAGCTTTTAAAATTTACTGACTCTTCATCACTGTCTGTTCCCGGTTTTAAAGACTGATATTTTATTACTGATACCGTACTCGTCTGCCAATTGGTCACAAGCA
>JBDRLO010000035.1:0-3275 GCA_043812935.1 Candidatus Omnitrophota bacterium | reverse complement strand
GTCGCTTTGCGACTTTGCTCAGGATCAAAATACAACAAAATTGAATTTTGGTTAGCCGGTTGGTTGATGTGGGGACAGGGCTTGCCTTGTCCGTTATGGTGAATATAAGATATCGTAGGGGAGGGCCTTGCGTCCTCTCGTAATAACCGGCATGTTACCGGAAACTTAAATAACTAAAAAGAGACGACTTGCGAGGATAAAATGGCAAAAGATGCGAAACAATCAAAAATAAGGCTGCGTTTAAAATCGTTCGATCATAAACTTCTTGATGTTTCAATGGGTGAAATAGTTGAAACGGTTAAGAAGACTGGCGCGCAGGTAATAGGTCCGGTACCTTTGCCTACGAGACGGGAGCTTTATACGGTTTTACGGTCGCCGCACGTTGACAAAAAATCGCGTGAACAATTTGAATTAAAAACACATAAACGCCTTTTAGATATAGTTGATCCTACATCTAAAACAATTGATTCTTTACGCAAACTTGATTTGCCGGCAGGCGTTGATGTTGAAATTAAATAATGCGGAATTTTTAGATACTGACAGTGTCTGTGACCGCAAAAAGAGAGGAAAAAATGGTTCCGGGTATATTAGGAAAAAAGAGAGGAATGACACAAATTTTTGATGATAACGGCAGAAGAATTCCGGTGACGGTTATTAAGGTTGGCCCGTGTCTTGTGCAGGCGATAAAGACTGTTGAAAATGCAGGTTATACTGCGGTGCAGTTGGGATATGGAGATACAAAGGAAAAGCGTGTTAAAAAACCGCAGAGAGTGTATCTGAAAAAAAATAAATTAGCGCCTAAAAAGTTTGTTAAAGAAATACGGTGTGAAGATGTTTCTGATTTAAAGGTAGGAGAGGAAATAACCAGCTGTATTTTTCAAAAGGGCGATTTTGTAGATATTACAGGGCGTTCCAAGGGAAAAGGCTTTCAGGGCGGCATGAAAAGATGCGGATGGAGCGGTGGAAGTGATACGCATGGATCAATGTCGCATCGTGCGCCGGGATCAGTTGGTGCGAGTTCTTTTCCGTCACGAGTTACAAAGGGGCATGGCATGCCCGGTCATATGGGGAACACTCAGACTACTGTCCAGAATGTGGTTGTTATTGATGTAAATACAGAAAACAGTACGATAGCGGTTAAGGGAGCTGTTCCGGGTGCAAACGGTATTTATTTGACTGTAAAATATGCAAAAAAAAAGCCGCTTGCGGAACGTATTAAAGTGGAAGAACCGCAACAGGATGAAACCGTAACTGAACAAACAAAGGAAAAAGAGACTAAAGATGGAACAAGTGAATAATAGATTATCTGTGTATGATTTAAACGGTAAAGTTGTAGATCACATCCAACTGGATGAACATTTGTTTGACGGTAAAGTAAATTATACATTGCTTTATGAAGTAAAGAAAATGTATGAAGAGAATAGCCGTAAAACAGTCGCCTCGACGAAAACGAGAGCTGAAGTTTCCGGCGGTGGAGCAAAACCCTGGCGTCAAAAAGGTACTGGCCGAGCTAGAGTTGGTTCGTCAAGAAACCCTTTATGGCGGCATGGCGGGATTGCGTTCGGCCCCAGGCCGCGTGATTTTGGTTACGCAATGCCGAAAAAAGCCGTTAAAAAAGCTTTGTTATCAAGTTTGAACGTACGGTTAAAAGAAAATGTTATTAAAGCCGTAATAAAACTGGAATTGAAAGACCATAAAACAAAAGGTTTTGAAAATATACTTGGGAAATTAAAAGTTGAAGGTAAAACGTTGGTAGTTGTTGATACAATATCTGAAAATGTAAAACGTGCTTCGCGTAATATTAAAAATGTGAGTTTGATGGAAGGCCGAAACATTAACGCGCGTGATATATTGGTAAACGCACATTTAATAATTGAAAAAGAAGCGCTTGAAAAACTGGCTGAGAGGATAAAATGAAAACGGCGCATGATATCATAAAAAATATGATTCGTACTGAAAAAGGTACGGATTTGCTTGTCCAGAATAAATATTTTTTTAAAGTGGATAAACGGGCTAATAAGATTGAAATAAAAAAAGCGGTTGAAGATATTTACAACGTAAAAGTTGACTATGTACATGTGATAAACGTTAAAGGTAAGAAAAAACGCGTTCGTTTTCATGAAGGCATGACATCTTCCTGGAAAAAAGCGATTGTGACTTTGAAACCGGACAATAGAATTGAGGTAACTTAGTATGGCTGTTAAAAAATATAATCCAGTTACAGCAGGTAGAAGATGGGGAAATGTTTCATCTTTTGAGGAAATTACGAAAACTAAACCTGAAAAGGCGTTAACCGTGCCATTACGTAAAAAAGGCGGACGGAATAATTTAGGCCGTAAAACTGTAAGCGCGCGAGGCGGAGGGCACAAAAGGCGCTACCGGTTAATAGATTTTCGTTATACGAAAAAAGAAACTTCAGGCGTGGTTGAAGGCATAGAGTATGATCCTAATCGTTCCGCGCGTATTGCGCTTATACGGTATCAAGACGGCGAAAAAAAATATGTTATAGCACCCGTAGGGTTAACAGTCGGGAATACAGTGGAATGCGGCGCAAAAGTTAAAATTGAGGTTGGAAACGCGATGCCTTTAAAAAACGTTCCATTGGGATCAGAAGTGTATTGTATTGAAATGAATCCCGGCAGAGGAGCAAAAATTGCTCGGTCTGCGGGAAATAGTGCCATAGTTGACGCTAAAGACGGCAGCAACATTCATTTGCGTATGCCCAGTGGTGAAGTTCGTTTGGTCAGCGAAGAATGTTATGGGTCTATTGTAAAAGTTGGAAATGTTGACCATGAAAATATTTCATATGGAAAAGCTGGAAGAATAAGGTATCTTGGCCGGAGACCAAAATCACGGGCTGTTGCGAAGAATCCGGTTGATCATCCTATGGGCGGCGGAGAAGGAAAATCTTCCGGCGGAAGGCATCCGGTTACACCTTGGGGAAAAATTACCAAAGGCCTAAAAACACGTAAGAAGAAGAAGGCTTCAAACAATAAAATTGTAAAACGGAGGAAATAAATATGGCACGGTCAATAAAAAAAGGGCCTTTTGTTGATGAGAGTCTGATGAAAAAAATTCGCAAAATGTCGGAAACCGGCAGCAAAAAACCGATAAAAACATGGTCAAGAAGATCTGTGGTTATGCCGGAATTTGTTGGGATAACAATGTCTGTCCACAACGGCAAGAAATTCTTACCGATTTTTATTACAGAAAATATGGTAGGGCATAAATTAGGAGAGTTTGCTCCGACAAGAACGTTCAGGAGCCATGGCGCG
>JBDRLO010000034.1:0-3721 GCA_043812935.1 Candidatus Omnitrophota bacterium | reverse complement strand
AGACAAAAACGCTTCGACTAAAATTTAAATCAGCAAACACGTATTACGATTACAAGGGGGTTTCGCCGGAGTTGTATTCTGAATTCGAGAAATCGGATTCAAAGGGCCGGTTCTTTTTCACTCAGATTAAGAATAAATTCCAGATGGAGAAATTCGAGAAATAAAAAAAGGAGATAAGTTAATTATGGCAAAAATATTTTTATTTAAAACAGATGATGGTAAATACTTGGGTTGGGGACCAAACGAAGGTGCCGATCAGGAGTTGGTTAATTTTGCAATTGAATCTTTAGATTATTTTTCAAAAGATAACAGCGATGGATACTATTCAAAAAAAAACATGATGGCCGACTCTCTATTTTCAATCAGGATGCCAAACGGAAAATGTTGCTGTATTGCTGGTAGATTAACTGAAAACCTCAATGATCATAGCGAGTTTTCAATAACTAAATTAATATAGGAGTATGCTTTCAATGAAAACAAGGTGGCAAAATAGCAAAAAAAGGCAACCGAGAGATGGTCAAAAGATTTGGGCGTATAGCAAGTATAAGGGTACTTTTCCAACAACTGCGAACTGTTATTATTCTGATCCTGAAAATTTATTAAAATATGATATTCTATATTGGACACCAGCGGTTAAAAACGATGAAAGACCAAGGCCACCTTTTTGTTATATAGCAATTAAGATATCTCTATTGAGATTAATAAAAGGTGGATGGAAACCAGTTAAAAAATATTGGTCATCCAATAGGAATAAAAAATATTATTCTTTAGGACAGCGTATTGGCAGAGATAGAATGAAAGAAATAAAACATTCCTATTTTGATGAAAATAGTGAACGAATTATTTTTGGTGATGAAAAAAAGTTGAAAAAACGTGGATGGTATAATGGATTGGATGAATAATAAATTATAACGAATCATTTCCCATGAGAAAACCATATTCACGGAGTGAACCATTGATAATAAGAAAACCAAAGAAAAAGAGTGAGCCAGGTTTCCGGAGAAAACCATACTAGTTGAGTGAGCCACACAGACCGAGAAAACCAAAAGGCCAGAGTGAGCCAGAAGGCCCGATAAAACCAACAATTTCGAGTGAGCCACGGATAGAGAGAAAACCATAGACTTAGAGCGTAACCATCCAAAATAAAGGAGACAACATGCAACCAGCAAAGTCAAAGAAGAAACAGGAAAACGAAAATGTAAGATTGGGAGACATTATAATTGATCCTTCCTATCAGATCCGCATGAAGATTAACCTTTATTCGATTGCCCAATATGCCAATGCGATGAAAAACGGTGATATTTTTCCGCCTATTATAATTGAAAAAAAAACCGGTAAGTTGGTCTGCGGATTTACCCGACTTGAAGCATATCAGCAGGTATTCCCACCTGATACCATGGTGCCAGCAGTCTATGTCGATTTCAAAAACGATTGTGAGCGGATTCTATTTGCCGCGAAAGACAACAATACGCATGGACAACAATTATCCACATGGGACCGGAAAAATATTATCGACAGATTGGTTAAGGTTGGCGCCTCTGCGGAATATATTTCAAGGGAATTGAATTGGAAAATCGATAAGGTGGAAAAGGTTGCCGGAATTTCTGTTTTCACCATCAACGCAAAAGATGCTGAAGATAGGAAGGCAGAGGATCATTCCACAACAGGCAAGGAGAAAGACCAAAAAAAAGGAAAGAAAAATGCGGCTGCTTCCGTAACTCCTATTCGACCGGAAATAAATACCACAGAACCCTATGTCGTCATTGCCGAAACGGGTGAATCCAAGATTCTCAAGAGGGGACTCGAACATATCAAGGGGAAAACCGTATCTCAACAAATTTATCAATATATTTCAACACACTATAGCGGGTGGACGGATCGTTTTCATGTTGAGCAATTAATCCAGCGTTTTGAATATGGTCTTGTGAATTTGAAAGATGAAGAGACGAAGCAATCCTTGAGTATATTGGTCGGATTGATCGAGAAAGCCAATAAAGCCACACGGACCGAGAAAACCAAAAGGCCAGAGTGAGCCACATTCATAGAGAAAACCAGGGGTGAAGAGTGAGCCATAGACTCCGAGAAAACCACCGGTGGAGAAGTGAACCAGACGAACTGAGAAAACCACAAACAGTGAGCGAGCCTACCCAAACAAAAGGAGGAAACAAATGCTAATGAAAACAGAACCAAGCCAAGCGTATATCGATCAGTATAATGCGGATAGAATGGCATTGAGATTGCTTCTCAGAACCAGAGTAAGCGCACAGTCAATCAGGAAAGCCGTAGACGGTCGATTGGGTCGAAAAGCGGATGGAAAACCTCAGAACTTAAAAGAGGACCGAAAGCTACAGGAAACCGATTTTCAGATGATGGTGTTGCACGCCGACAGTTGCCGGGATATTGAACGGCAAATCGAAAAGGATCTTATAAAGATTCTAAAGCGATTCAAGGTTTACTCCTGGCTAAAAGAACAAAAAGGAGTAGGAACTGTTGCCGATGCATGGCTGATTGGAGAGATCGATATTTTTAAAGCAAATACCGTGTCTAAAATATGGTCCTTTTCGGGGCTGAATCCAGGGCTAAAGCAAGGGATGAAAAGCATCTTAAAGAAAAAATATAAGCCCGAAGATGGCGAAATAATAAAAGAATTGCCAAAAACAAAAAAAGGTGAGGCGCGTCTTTGCGTTCTTACCGACCGCATGATAAGGGGCGATAAAATGACCAAAGACTTTCTTTGTCCATTCAATAAGAATCTGCGGACTGCATTGGTTGGGGTTCTTGCCGATGGGTTTATCAAAGCCAAAGCCCCTTACGCGCTGAATTATTATTATCCTTATAAACATCGGCTTGAAAATAGTGATCAGATTACAAAAGAAATTAAAAATGGGGGACAGGTTGTCGAATTGCCGTGGAAAGATACAATACCTTTCCATAGAGATAGGGCTGCAAAGCGGAAGATGATAAAAGATTTTTTAAAAGATCTGTATGTTGTATGGCGCGAATCAGAGGGTTTATCAGTCCGGCCACCGTATGCAGAAGAATATCTTGGAAAGAAACACGATGGCTCCGAAATTGTTCATTGGAAAAAGGCGTTCCCAGAAACCCTGCCTGAAGAAGGGCCTTCGGTGTGTTTAAGGTCTATTCGCAAGCGAGAAGGCTTGACCCAAAATGAACTTGCCGATAAATCCGGTGTATCAAGGTCTGATATTTCGGCAATGGAAAGGGGAAAAATACCAATAGACGTTGATAACGCGAAGAAACTCGCATTGGCATTGAATATTGGATTTAAAGTTTTAGTTTCCTAAAGAATGAGCCAAGCTTGCCGAGAAAACCAGGAACTTTGAGCGAGCCAGAAGCACAGAGAAAACCAGATATTAAGAGTGAGTCACGGAAGCGGAGAAAACCATTTACTTTGAGTGAGTCATGCCACCAGAGGAAACCATCATTATAGAGCGAATCAAACATAGAAACATTCTAGGTGGAGAAAATGACATTTAATTTTAACTTTGACAACTTAGGTCAATCCAATCCAAACGAATCGAAAACCGAATCTGTTTCTGCTACGAAAAGTGTTGAAGTGGTCGAACAGACACCATTCGATGTTGATAAAAGCCTCGCAGTAGCCGAAAAACATGAATCCATTTTGGCTATCCAAAGTCAAATCGAAGAAATGCGCGGCAAAGCGGTAATCCTTAAAATAACCGATGACGATACACTCAAA
>JBDRLO010000033.1:0-7784 GCA_043812935.1 Candidatus Omnitrophota bacterium | reverse complement strand
CATTGGAGTTTTGCAAATTAAAAATTGATGTAACGGACTTCTATAAACTTGTTCAATAATAACTTTCTCGCCACAACCGGAAATAAATATTCTTTCTTCTGGTGAAATATAATATTTTTTAAGAAAACTCATTTCAACCTCTTTCCGCAACGTGGGCAAAAATCAAACCAATGCCATTCAAAATACCGAACTGTTGGAGTTTCTTCGCCCGTAGGGACTCTCTCTCTAACATTACACCCCCACAGAAAACATATTAGTCGTTTAATCATCGCTCACCGCCTTGTTCGGGTTCTTGTTGGCTAATCTCCAATATGTTCGCGGGTTCTGCTGTTGGGTCGTAAGTAGTATGAGCTTTGATAAATTCTAAAGAATTCGTATCAACATCATCTTTAAGTTTGTAGAAGATACAATCCTTGTACCTTTTATCTTCCAAAAGCATTTTTTCTTTTAATTCTGCATTAAAATCTTTAAAATTTACTTTAGTATAAAATCTATCTAGTTTTTTAAAAACAAACTCTTTAAAAATTGGATGTTTAGACATGGCAACCATTTGTTCATGCTCTTCTTTTGTATAGAATACTAAAGAAAATACCTTTTTCATGCTTTCACATCCTTCACCACAAACTTCCGCCCATACCAGTTCCGCAACACCCGTTCGATTTCTTTAGCGGTCAGGTCTTCAAGCTCTTTGGGCAGGGTTATTTTGGTTGTTATGGTTTTCATCATTTCCGCCTCTCGCATATCTCGCCTGCCTTGAACCACATAAAAGATACCAAACAATGAATTGCACAAATAATTAATACCACCACAGATAATACAGCTACATTCCCACAGCCAACTGCAAAACATGGGAAGAAGTTTTTAACGGGTTCGCCTATTTGTTTTAGCATAAATCCATCAGGCGCGAATTGGCTCCACCAACCTATCCAATAAATAAGCCAAATAAGTCCCACAGCCCCGACTATCCCAACCACCGTCAACCCTAAAAACGCCAGTATTCGCTTCATACTCTCTGTTCGCCTTCTTTCTTCGTGCCTTCTTTTTGTATCTTCTACAACCGCTCAAGAATCCATGCGTCATAGTCTGAAACAGCTTGATTGTATCCAACCTGTTCAGCTTTGGACCAGCCAGTTTTCTTTTTCCAATTTATGATTTTCTGCTTAGGTTTATTCATTAAGATTGTCCTCTTGTATAGGATTGTGTTCGTACCTCGTACAAACTCCCATTCTTTAGTATCATTCTTTTTAGCAAATTCTTCCCAATCCTTTTCAGCTTCTTTTTCTGTTTTCCAATTGCCGTAAGGATTAAAAATTTTAAGCTTAACTGCAAAATTAGGATTATCAAGTTCTGTAGCGTGCCATGAATAAGTGCTCTTGCGGAATACTCCAATTCGGAACCTTATGTCAATTACCCATTTACTTTTCATGCGTACTCCCAAGTTTTAAACTTGCTGAACTTAGCGTAACTTTCCCAATCCCTCTTAGCTTTTTGCGCGGTATCCCAATAACCATAATAAACTATTTCCTTGGTAGATTTTATATCTGTTTTCTTGGCATACCCTTTAGCTATCCAGATCCATTTGTCTTTTTTAATTCCTACGCCATTAGTTATTAGTACTTTCCAATTCATTACAGCTCCTTCCGTTACATATCGTTTAGTTCGCGATAAACTACTTTTCTTTTACCGACAGAAGAGTAGTCTTCTTCTGCGCAAATAGGCAAGTACTCACACCTTCCGTACTTACCGTTGCATTCAGAAGAATGCCCATAAGTACCCAAATCGCCCTTCCACCAAGCATAAAAATCTGAAAGCAAGTTGTTAAATTCTTTTTCCCAAGAGTCCATATCCGACATTAACATTTTAATTTCAAGCCGTATAAAATAAAATTCTGGACGCTTGGAAATATCTTCCGCACACCTTACTGCGAATTGTTGTAAAGATTCGCTTACCTTCTGACGAAGCCCTGGACGACGGATAATATTATATAGTATCCCCGCGGGAAGCTTTTTATATTCTTGGCGCAAAGCCCATAGGTACAAATTAACCTGCAAATTTAAGGGTAAAGTTTCCGCTAATGTTCCTTCTTCAATGCGCGATAAATTCTTAGTTTCAAAAAGCCATATTTTTTCTGAAGACGAATAAGTAAACTGTCCGTCCTTCTTGCCACTGATCGGAATAGTTACACCTGCATATTTTCCTGATTTTAGGGTATACGGAATATTGAACTGGTCTTCAAGGTTTATCCAGTTTAACTTTTCTAGGTCTTCTTCCCAGAACTTGAAATAATTCGGCAGAACTGCTTCAGCTAATATTGCACAGTATTCCAGTACTTCTAATCCGTACTTATCCACGCGCGGGTTTTCTCTGTGCCACTGCTCAGTAATTGTGGTGACGTATTCGGCAATGTTTTGTGAAGATGGAATTCCTTTCAGCTTTCCTGAAATAATGTCCTTATAAGCAAGCTCCAAACAACCGTGTGAAATTGTTCCGAAAGTAAGCCCGTGCTTAACGCCCTTAGTACTCCAACCTTCCAGAAATATTTTGCAGGACTTTCTGCATCCCATAAAACGATCTAAAATTCCTTGAGTAACCCCATTGGTTAATGGGCTATAGAACTGTTTCTTAGGCATTGTTCCTCCTTAGTTTTTCGTATTCAGTTATTATTTCGTTGATTTTGCATACTATATCAGTAATAATACTGAGTGTGTACGTACCAAGTTCTTTACGTTCGAGTGCTTTTGAAACATATAATGCTATATCTTTAAGCTTCTCAATCTTGGCAAGCGGTTCTGGCTTTTTCTTTAAAGGAATCCAATCATCTTTACAACCAGTTACGTTACTAATTAAAGTTATTCTACATATATGTTTATTCCCACAATTAGAACATAGTTTTTCTTTGCGTTCCCACGTCAAACAACTTTTTGCGTTCTCGCTAATCTCGCCGCACACATCTTCTATAGCGCAATTAGAACAGAGTTTTTCTTTTTCAGAAGCAGGTACAGAGCGAAATAGTTCTTCATATACTTTCTCAGCTAAATTTCTGAAATTAGGTCTATGTCCATCTTCAGAATATATTTCCGCCCATCCTTTTCTTAGCCCACTCCAACATCCTCTCAATGTTCTTTCTATAACATCTTTAATTTTTGTCATGCTATCACCTCCTGAATTGATATTAGTTAGTTATGTTTTCCACTTATTTCCACAACTTAAACATTCACAGCTATGTGGTAAAAACGGTATCATTATTAACCCTAATCCAAAACTGATAAATATGATGACAAGAACCGCACAACCTATGTCCCTATTGCTTTGAGTGTTATTTGACCCGCACGACGGGCATGAAAACTTTTCCATTATATCCCCCTTGTCGCAGTTATTTTCTGCATTAGTACTTTAACTCCAGGAATTTGTATATTTCCCTTTTTTTCCTGTATAGCTTTGTTCAATAATCCTTGGTTAACTGTTTTAAACTCGTCCGGTAATAAGTCGAAGTTCTCCACTTCCCCATAATATTTCTTCCTAAACGTAATGCCTTCGGGGGCTTTTTCTTTGATAACTTCAAATTCTTCAACTTCTTCGGCTTCTTCCATACGCTCTTCGGCTTTTTCCTCTGCGCGGTCAGCTTCCTTCAGAAGCTTGGCGGCTTTATCTTTTTGCCCCTTCTTAGCTAAGCGGTCAGCTTCTTCACGCGCTTTGCGTTCTTTTTCTTCCCATGCACGGGCTTGGGCTTCTTTTTTCTTCCGTTTGCGTTCGGTTTCTGCGTCCAATTTTCGTTGTTCTTCTTCGCGTTCAGCTTCTAATTTGGCATCATAATCTCGTAATAAATAGGTGTAAGCTGCTTTTTGTTCTCGCATTCTATCCATTGGTGTACTGAACCATTCCTGAATAGTTTTAACAGCTTGTTGAGGATGAAATACTAATTTCTTGCGCGCAGCTTCCCACTGCTTCATTAAGCCTGAGAGAGTTCTCAGCTTGGAACCACATAGTTCGTAATCAGCCATAGTTCTAATTTCTCTGATTACGGTAACCTTCAAAGCTTTAGTAATTTCTTGCTGAATGATGTTGGTTTCTTTTAGATCTGTTTTTGTTTCGATAATTTTAGACATTTACTTCCTCCTTTTTTATAAGTTTTCCTATGTAAGTTATTACGTTTGTAGTAACAGCGTTGCCTAAACACTCATACCGCTTAGAATCGGATACTCCCTCTGTCCATTCGTCAGGAAACCCCTGAAGTCTTTCACATTCAATTGGTGTAAGGTAACGAATTTTTACGTCTTTCATTAACTCTATTTTAGTTCCGGCATAGCCTGCTTTCTGATAGCTAGTTAAAGACGGTGAAATCCCCTTAGAATTATAAGTTCTATAACGATGAAAACCATGATTTACCTCTATAATTTTCTTTTTATTTTGCGAATTTGCTCTTTGGTTAAAAAATATTTTTTGTCTACCTTCTTTTCTAAGATGTCCGATAATGAACACTCTTTCCCTGCTGTGGGGAACTCCGAAATTCTTGCTGTTAAGCACTTGCCATTCCGCGTCATACCCCAGGACATCCAACGTTTGCAGGATTTTGGCAAAGGTTTTTCCTCCGTCATGGCTGAGAAGTCCTTTGACGTTCTCAAGAAGAAGCATCCTCGGCTGCTTAACTTTAAGAATCCTTGCGATTTCAAAGAAGAGAGTTCCGCGCGTATCTTCAAATCCGCCCCTTTTGCCAGCAATGCTGAAAGCTTGGCAAGGGAAGCCGGCGGTAAGTAAATCGTGGTCTGGGATGGTTTTTGCTTTGATTTTGGTAATGTCGCCTTCATGTAATTCTCCTTCCATGTAATTGTTTTTGTAAATTTGACAGGCGTGTGGGTCGTTATCATTCGCCCAAACACAAGTAAATAATCTTTTGGAACACTTGTTAAAGAGTTTTGTACAAAGTCTTTTCTTATTTCCAAGTGATAACCTCTGGGATTGTTTCTTGTTCGTAACGCGCACCCTTTCAAGCCCATATCTGAAACCTCCTATTCCTGCGAATAATTCTATAAATTTAATTTTTTTCATTAGTTAAAACCTTCCTGCTAAATATAATCCAATTCCTATAGCATCCACAGAATGAGATCGCATCTTAACTTTTGGCAGTATCTTTTTTATCCTACGCTCAACAACATCTTTTGGAAGGCTTCCCTTCCACTCAGGAACAGAAACATACCTGATGCCTTTATCCCTCAGAGTTCCGGCAAGAAGACCTACGAACCAACTTAGTTTAACCAATGCGCCGCTTCGTGCGGTAACTTGCCCGCCGGTTGATTGAAAAAACGCAGGCATTTCAATTGCTACGTAAGCAACTGGAAACTCCTTATTAAGTATAGTTTTTAAACGTTCGGCAATAGATTTTCCTTTTGCGTCCCAGGATTTTTCTCTGGAGGTGACAATTCCTGAATGAATAAGTTTCCAATTTTCTGACCAAATGGCGTATCCTGTTCCTGAAATTCCAGCGTCAATAGTTGCACAATAAGGTTTAAGATTTTTCATTTAAATTGACCTTTTTTATTTCTTTTTCTAGTTAATGAATGAAGCTTGGCGTGTTCCGCTTGATTTTTACATAAAACTAAATTTGAAATTCTATTGTTTAATTTATTGCCGTCTTTGTGATGAATTACTTCTGTAGATTTAAGTTTACGCTTTAATTTTAGTTCTATTTTTAGCCATGCAATAGGAATACGCGAGTGTTTTTTTCTGTGAATTCCATGTGGCATATAAACTGAAGGATTTCCGTCTATTAATCCGTGTTTAAAGTTTCTATTACTAATTTTTAAACGTGCTTTTTTTGAATGTACATAATATTTTTTATAATGCGCGTCTGCACATTCTCTGGAACATAAAAATCCTTTACCAATTTTTATACGCGAGGGTAAAGCGTAAAATTCTTTTCCACATATTTTACATTTTTTATATTCTCCTGTTCGTGTCATCTTTTTATCCTTTCCTTTAGTTTAATTAAAAATCCTTTTGTTCTTAGCTTTTTGGTTTGTAATAGTTCTAGAGCGTGTTCATCAATGGAGTTCTTCGTAACCAAATCTATATATAGCAACGGTTCCTTCTTCGCGGGATGCAGGATCCTGTCTTCAGACTGAGCGCGGAGTTCGTAATCATACCAATTTGAATAATAAATCGCGGTGCTGGCAGAAGAAAAATCCATCCCGAAAGGGGAACATTTAGTTTGTACGCAAAATATTTGGAACTTATTTTCTCTGAATGAATTAACATATTCAGTTCGAATTGGTTTAGGAGTAGCTCCCGTCATAGAGTTAGTTTTAAAACCCTTTTTTCTTAGTGCGTCAACGGTTACTTTTATTTCGTAATTAAACCTAAACCATATCACAACTTGCTCCTGACGCAATTGGTTCTGCATGAGTTCTATTATTTCGTTAATTTTTGAATCGGAAATTAGTTTTCCTTCAGGAGTGAATCCGCCCGCAACTCTTCCAAGCCACGAGAACTTAACCGGAGTCCATTTGGTGGTAAGCTCTTCGCAACAAAAATCCTTGGTTATTTGCTTGGTTAAACTTTTCTGAATGAGTGACATAGGAATTAATCTTTTTTCATATACCTTTTTAGAACCCATGTTAGCTTCTTTACGAGTTAGGCAAAATGCTTTTGCGGCAACTTCAGTGCGGATTCTTTGTTCAGTTCCGCGCTTGGGAATCCATTCGTACCCTACTTGGTAGTAATATGCTTGCCGGAAGTGCCAAAAGTTGCTCTTGTTCAGGAATTCTCCGTGCAAGAACTGCATCTGGGTAAAATAATCCATGGAACTCTCCGGCGCGGGGAGTCCGGAAAGGATAGCTTTGTGAGGGATATGTTGGAATTTTGAGGTTAAAAGTTTGGTGATTTGAGCTTTAGCTGATCGAATTTTCGTTGATTCATCAAGTATAACATGAGTCCATGGTATCTTGAAAACCTCGGGGGTGGTTCTAATTGCCTCATAATTCGTCAGTATCCAACCGTAGGGAAGACTTTTTAGTACCTTAGCCCTCTGGTGCGGGGTGCCTGTCATGGTTCTTATATGGGCAATTTCAACGTTTTCCTTGTGTAATTCAGATTCCCATACGTGTAGCACAGAGAGTGGTGCTATAACTAAAGCCTTTATAGGGGTTTCGGCAAGTTGTACCCACCTTATAGCAACAAGCGATTTGCCCAGGCGCATTTCTTTGAATAAAGCTATTTTATTCCTGGAGCTAGCCCAAGCTAAAGCTTTTTTCTGATGAGGGTATAACTTTCGTTTCATTTTCTTTTTCCGTTCTTAGTGTTAAGCCAGGAGTAAACTATAAGTTCTGCATCCTGAGAAGTAAGTTTATTAGCTGGAAGCACTAATACGTTACTATCACAAAGTATTCTGCTCTGAACAGCGTCGTCTACAGAAGTGCATAATGCGCCGCGAATGTTATTGTCCTTGTTAGTAACAATTGACATCCCTATTCCGTTCCCGCATATAGCAATTCCGCGCCAAGTGCTTGACTGCGCGGCAACTAACCGCGCTACTGCGAAGCCAGGTTCTTCGTAATCGCACTTTTCTGAATGGAAACAGCCCACGTCATGGGTTTCTATATTTAAGGAAGCCAGACTAAGAATAAGGCAACCTTTCAGAGCGAAGCCATTGTGGTCAGAACCAATAACTATTTTCGGGTATTCTGTAAACATAGAGGCTTGCTTTGTTGCTGAATAACCGCACTTTTTTAACGCACAAAAAGTTACGTGTTCTGTGGTTCGTAAAGTTTCTTCTCCGCATTTGGGACAGA
>JBDRLO010000032.1:0-2030 GCA_043812935.1 Candidatus Omnitrophota bacterium | reverse complement strand
GTTTGGAAGAACAGGCAAAGGGTTTTTACGTACCATTCCGGGCGACAAAAACATAGACCTAAAAGCGGTTGTTTTGACATCTGTTAAGAACGTAAAGAAATACATTATTGGGCTTCGAAATGACACTGCTTATGGGCAGTTAGGGTATGAAGTTGAGTACGGTGGTATTGACCCTGAAAAAGGATGGCACTATATATGGATGGGGAATGACGCGAATGGTTGGAAAAAAGTATACGCGTTTGCTGAAAAAGATCTAGGAAAAGTGAAATTTAAAGAGTTAGGCGCTGAAGTATATTTGCATGCCACTGGTCGCGGTCTTCACAGGCTTAAAGAAAGAGCCGCTTTGGAAGCCGGGGTAACCACCATTTTTGCCTCAGCTCCTTATAAAGGTGAAGCAGTAACAAGTGTGTGGGGAGTAAATAGTCAAAATGAATTGGAAGAACTTGAAGATGATATTGTTTCACCCGCGTCTTGCACAACGGGCGCTGTATCAGGTGCTTGTAAAACGGTTTTAAGTTATCTTGGGGAGTCTTTTGATCTCTTAAAAGGCGTCACTTATCATGAAGCGACAAATGACCAAAGTGAGACAAGAATTGTGCATAGAACAGCGCTTAGAGGTGAACCGGCAACTGATACGGCTATTGGTACAACTTCTGGTGCAGGCACTGCCACAGGTCTTGCCGTTCCGCAGGTTATGGGTAAAGCCGACATAGCCGCAATTAGAACTGGGTTTGGCGGCGCGTCACTTGTGGAAGTTTTTGTGCGGCTTAAGCCTGATAGTGAAAAATTTGGTTTCAATAAAGAAGGATTCCCCACCAGAGAAGCGATAAATGAAGTATTTAAAAACGCGGTAAAAGGCCAGCTTAAAGGGATTCTTGGATTCCACGAAGGTGATTGGGAACTGACTTCAGAAGAAGTAAAAGGGATGTTGGAATCCGGGGTTATTGACCCGCATCTTACTCGCATTGAAGGAAATATTCTTAGGTTTGGTTCGTGGTACGATAATGAAGTTGCTTTTTCCAGACGTTTGGCCGACCAGATCCCACGTATCGCGGCAAAAAGAAGAAGTACTAAAGCGGAGAATAACAGGGAAAACAAAATGCCAGATGCAGTTAAATCTACTAGGGCTGAGAAAAATAAAAATCCGAAAAAGACGAAAGTTTCAGGATTTTTGAACAGAAATCTTAAAGATACCAAAGAGCTCGCGCTTAGCCTTAAAGAAACTTTATTGTCAATTTGTACTTCGAATTCTTTTAGTAACCGGCTTGTACTTGCGTTTGATAATACAATAGGTCAAGAAAGTGAAATGGATGTTTTGGGAATTATTGATGAATTTGAAAAGTTGAAAAAAGATAAACAAATAGGCAAACTTTTTAAGAATCTTGTTACAATAAAAAGCGCGCCGGAAAATATTTCTTCGGAACTTTCGCAATACATCGGCGTGGATAAAACAGATGTATTTGTTTTTGCAAATGGTACGTTTCGGGAGATGTTAAGTGGTATAGAAAATGATGTGCAAGCTGTATATGTTCATGAGAAGGGTTTTAATTCACGGGCATATCATCCATTAATGGAAATTGTAACGATTAGTTTAGCTGAATACTTAGCACGAACTACTCTGAGTTCTAGTGTCCTTAGTGAAGTAAAAAAGATTATGGGACAACTAAACATAAAAGACATATATTTGGATGAAAAGGACAACTTGTTTTTCTATCTTCTTCCGAATGCTAAGCCTTTTGAAAAAGGCGAATTGATTAAAGAGTCTAGCGCGAGAATGAAAGCTCTCCAGTCAGTATAATGTTTTCTTGTATTTCTTTTTTAAGCCCCGGAGCTGTCTTGCGGCATTTCCGGGGTTATGTCACAGCGTAATACCAATTCCAAAAAGCAATATTCCAAATTGTCATCCGTCATCCCGGAATATGACCTAGCGTAATAATACCAAATTATCGAAATTAGGACTTTTTTATTTGTAAATTAGGACACCAATATGTTATCTTGTTGTATGGTAAGGGGATAGGATGTTGCAAAAT
>JBDRLO010000031.1:0-2885 GCA_043812935.1 Candidatus Omnitrophota bacterium | reverse complement strand
CAAATATTGTTATTGTTCTTAGTAAGGAACAGACCGTTTGTAGCGTACAAGTAAAAAATCTGGAAGTAAAATAAAATACACAATGGAGGAATAAAATGGATAATCTCAACAACTTCAAAAATTCGTTAATTACAAAAACAGTGAGTATTATTACTGTTTTTGCTTTTTGCTTTACCATGGTTCTAAATGACGCGTGGGCAGTTGTTGCGTCAAATCAAGCCATAAACACTTCTCAAATTTTACAGCAAAATCAATATGAACATCTTAATGTTAAAGATTTTGTTATCCCTGAAAAACTGGGAATAGTAAAAGATGTATATAAAGGTAAAACGAATAAGGTTGTTGTACATATTCAGGACGCTCATTGTAATTAAGGCGCTCAACACAAAATCGCGGAAATAATAGATTATGTGAATTCGAAATACGGCGTGGATATTGTCAATCTTGAAGGTGGAAAAGGCAATTATGACCTTTCAGTCTTTACTGATATAGAAAACAAAGACGTGCGGTCAAAAATATCTGATCAGTTTGTATATGAGGGGCTTATTAGCGGCGCGGAATATTTAGCGGTGAATAATCCTGACGCGGTTAAACTTTGGGGTGTTGAAAAAAGCGGACTATATTTTAAAAACTTAAACGCGTACAGAGATTCTCTCAAATATAAGGAAAAAGCGAAAAAGTATCTTGGCGAGCTTAAAAGTATCTTAAACAAATTCAAAAAACATTTGTATTCTGAAGAACTAAATGATTTGGATAAAAAATACAGGCAATACAGAGCTGAAGAAATAGATTTCAAAGATTATATGTTGTATCTCGCGACAAGCGCGAAAAGACACGCGGTGAATATGCCGATGTTTTCCAATGTTAAACTCTTAACAGAAGCCGTAGAATTAGAAAAGAAAATAGATTTTAAAAAAGCAAATACGGAAAGAGACCAGTTAATAGACAGTCTCGGAAAATTCATTTCAGAAGTGGAACTTGAAGAACTGGTTTTGAAAACCTTGAAATTTAAACAGGAACAACTCTCCGCTAAAGATTTTTATTCGTACCTTTCAACAAAATCAAAAGCGTTATATCCTGACCTAAAGGGGTTCCCTGAACTTCAAAAGTATATTGATTATGTACTTGTCTACGGAACGGTCGACAAAACGCGCGCAATGAAAGAAATAAAGAAGTTTGAAAGTACATTAAAAGAAGTTTTGTATAAAAACGATAAACAGAAAGAACTGAATGAGCTTTCTGTAAACCTTGAGCTCATGGAAAACATGTTTGATATCAAGCTTACGCGCGAAGACTACGAATATTACCGAAAGAATAAGAAAACTTTTAACACAGGAAATTACATATCATTTATAAATAAAGAGGCAGAAGATAGCGGGATTTTCGCGAAACTGGATGAAGGCGTAAGTGTACTTGACGAACAGCGCGAGCGGATGGCGGACTTTTATGAGTACTCTTTTAAAAGGGACGAAGTGTTTCTTAAAAGCATGCGCGTTAAAAAACTTGCGCGAGGCATCAAAACAACAAAAAGCGCTATGTTGGTTACAGGCGGTTTTCATACTGATAACCTTTGTAAACTGTTTAAGGAAAAAGGTATTTCGTATGTATCAATTATGCCGGAATTTATTAACGAAAACGGATATGAATCGCCGTATTTTAAACTTTTGGGCGGCGAAAAAAGTCCTTTGCTAAAAAAGACGGACATAAACACATCAGACATTGCCTATCATGCTTTGTGTTCTGAACTAAAAATTCTGGATGGAGTTTCCGCTAGTGGTGCTATAAGTAGCTTTTTGTCAACAAACTGGTTGCCAGCCGAAACATTTCACGAACAGATGAAACAAGTGGTAGCCCTGTTGGAAACACTAGTGAAAACAAAAAAGCCATGTACTGTCGATACTGTAAACGGCGGAATAACGTATTCATTAGAACCCTTAGGTGAAAACAGTAAATTTGTCGGTGAATTTAAAGATGGCTTTACAATTTACGCGACAGTTATTAAAAAAGGCAAACGTCCGGTGGCGGATGATATTGCTCCGAAAGCTTGGATGGGTGGAGTGGAAGAAAACCCAGATCTCGGCATATTTGCACATATGCCTAAAGCAATAATACTTAAAGACAGAGAAACGCCTGTTATGGAAGATCCGCAACATAGATTGTCTAAGTTAAAGTTAACCGTGGGCGACTATCTTAGGTATGTGTATAGAATGCTGAGGTATGACAGCTATTGGGGAAAAACTTTAAATTCTACACAGCCTAACACAAAAGACACGTCTAGTGTTGCCTCAAAGGATCAAGCTCCTATTTGGTGGAAATATAGTCCTTCTATAATTACAGGAATAGGTGCATTAATCTTTTTTGGGATAGCTTTGTCAAATTTTTGGTATGGCTCGGTTGGTAGCTCTTCGACGGTAGTAACGGTTTTGTTCTGTGGCGCAATCTTGGAACTAGTAGCTGTTCTGTTTTTACCAAGTGACAAAATAAATTGGTACTTAAAAACATTACTGATGCTACCGGCGTTTTGGTTAGCGCTTGGGAAAACCCCGTTTTTTTTAAGAGCCACACAACCATTAGAAGATCTAAACGCTCTTAAATCTGCCGGGGTTGCGGAACTTGTGATAAAAGATGAAAAAGAAATTTTTGATCCTAACGGAAAACTTTCAGAAATGTTAAAACGCGGGAACTACTACGCGGAACTTATAAAAGAACTGGAAAATCCGGATGAGGGAAAACGATTAGAAGCCCTTAATGATTTTGATATAAGAATGATCGTGGATAAGAGGTCATCTCCATTTCTTCTTTTGGCTTTAACTAGACCCGGATTAGGCGGAATATTTGACCCAAACAAAGCGGTCAAAAACAAAGCACGAAGAGTGTTAATGCAG
>JBDRLO010000030.1:0-20696 GCA_043812935.1 Candidatus Omnitrophota bacterium | reverse complement strand
CAACATGAGTTAGAGTATTAGTAATAGTTCAGCCATAAAAAAAGTAAACGCTTGTATGGTATGCGTAACACAAAAGTTAGTAAGGACAGGCCCCTGTGCCTGTCCGATTTCTGTATTCCTGTTTCCAGAATTCTATAAAATTAAGAATCCAAAAGAAAGCTAAGTTTCAATTGACTTAACGTGCTATTCTTAGTATAATACTCATATCTAGAAAAAGGCCCTGTACCGCATTAAGGGGATAGGGTCATGAATCCATTGTGGTTCATGGCAAACCCATGGTGACATGGGGGCGCAAAACTTCGGGTCTAGAAAAATGTTAAAGTTATAGTATTAAGAAATTCAAGTTTTTCAAGATAGCCAAGTTGCCTATGAAATTAGGAGCTTGGTTTTTTTTATGCCTGGAATAAGGGGCGTTATTGTCTTTCCCCGAAGTTAGGTGATTTCGCTCCCCAGGCAAAAAAATGGAGAAATGAAGGTCAAAAAATGAATAAGTACAGGCATAAACACAAAACATGGATAAAAATTATTGCTGCGGGTGTAGTGTGTCTATTTCTTATGAATAGTATTGTTTGGGGGGATATTAAGATCGAGACGGTAACGTTATCTCCTGAAATGCGAACTACAATAAGTAAATTTCGGAAAGAATTCGAGAAAAAGTATTTTTTACTGGCGCATGATGCTGTCAATGAGCATATACTTGGTCAAATTCAAAAAGAAACTAATGGGGATTTTTCTAAAATGGATCAATATGAAGACGAAGTTATTAGTTCAGAAGGTCAACACACCGGGGTATTGGTTGTTTCAATAAAAGGTTTATTTAAAAACACTGGGCAGTTTGCTCATATTGGATTTGGAAGCCATGAAAGGAATACGGAGCAGAAGCCTATTATCTACATTGATAGTGAAGCTTATTATGATGAAGGTAAATTACAGCCAGCCAGACAAATTATTTTGATGCACGAAAAAAATGAAATTTACCAATGGTTAAAAAAGGCCAAAGATTTGAATATTCCATTGTCAGAATTGCGGAAAAGATGGATTAAAAATAATATTGAGAAAGCAAAAAAAGACGCCAAATCTTTTCATGCTGCGGCCAATGAAAATTACAATATTGAACAGCTTTTTAATCAGTATAGCTATATGTTAGATTGGGAGGCCATACAGAAGGCTTACAAAAAACACGGATTGGATTTGGACGACAAAAAAGATATTAATGCCGCAGCGTTTTCTGTGAATGCTGG
Source organism: Candidatus Omnitrophota bacterium (assembly GCA_043812935.1). Taxonomy (GTDB): domain Bacteria; phylum Omnitrophota; class Gorgyraeia; order Tantalellales; family Tantalellaceae; genus JBDRNE01. The sequence continues at coordinate 19,455 of JBDRLO010000030.1, read as the reverse complement.
AAAAGATATTATTGCAGACAATAATAACATGAGAATGGCAATTGAAAGTATATTAAATTGTGTAGGAACAATAAGTCAAGATACAAAAAATATTATTGAATCAAGGCTTAAAATGTATATGGGTACGGCATGCGCTAATAGTTTGCCGGGAATTAGAATGGTTAATGGGGAAGAAGAATGGTTTTTTGGTAAGGATTGGATCCGGGTAGATGAGTGTAATATTAGTCTTGCGGAAAAAGACCAATATAAATTTGTTTCAATAGCTGATCTTGCGGGGTTAGTTTTGCCACAGGGCAAACAGATTAAAATACATACAGATGTTGATACGGCAGTAAAAGGATTGAAGTTGTTACAGGAAATGTTAGATTCGTTTCCCAAAGAGATGGTGAAAAAAATAGAAAGCGATGAGTCTTTTTTTTATGATCTGATATGTAATTTTTCAGGAATTACTCCGGAAAATCTGATAATGATATTTTATTATAAAAACACAGGCTTTACAAAAACTGAGATAAAAACTTTAAAAGATGCTATAGAAAAATACGATAATTTCCTGTTAATAGATGAAGGGTATAAACCTTCAGGCTTGAAAGAAGCTTTGCTTTTCGGAACTGGGGTTTTTTTAGATAAACAAATTACTGTTTTAAATTCAGATAACGAAAATATTGGAACAATTAACGGGGCAGAGTACGTTCAAAATATAAAAAAAGCAAATGCAGGAAAAGAAAAAATGTGGGAGGACATGCTTCCGGATGGGACTTTTCGTTTTCAAATAATAAATATTAAAGCGGCAAACAAGGTGATGAAAGAACACCCAGGATATTTCCCGGAAGAAGCCAGAATAAATACGAAAACATGGCTAAAAAATAATCTCTATGAGTGGGACTATGCCGAGGGGAAAGAACCTACCAGAAAACAAAATGTCCGATATGGACTTCTTAGTGGTTTTTGTTTAAACGCGGTTGAGAAATTTTCTAACAAAGCTGATGTAAAATTTTTAATAAAAATTGGACCTGCATTAGAAGAACGTTTTACTGAAGAAGAAATAGAATATATAGATGTGGAGCATGGTTCAGAGCTAACTTATGAAAAATTGCTGAGAATAAAAAAAATATTTAAAGAAAAAGCCGGAGATTTGCTAACCGATAAAGAAATAGAAGCGGTACTAATAGCCTTAAGGGAAGAATCAATAGATTTAGATAGTTTGTACACTACGGGATGGCATGCGTTTGATGAGCAGGATAAAATCTGGCAACAGAAATTGGATGAAGTATTTGTTGAAGCTGTTAAAAGAGCTCACAGTAAGGGAATATTCAATTATTCTATTGAAACTATTAATATTTGGCGCAGCAAAACAAAAATTTTAGGAAAAAGCCCGCCAGCAGAATGCCTTAAAATTATTAAACGTACTGAATTGTTTGAGGAAACAATTGATAGAGAAAAAGGAGTTACTCCGGAAAAAATGTTAGGTTTATATCCTGACATTCCTACGGATGCAAGGCGGTATGTTTTAAATAGCGTATATAAACAGTTTGAAGTTCTTGTTGATCTGGGAATATTTGAGCGTGTTAGAGAAGGGGGTTATTGTTTTTCGGATATCATGATGGATCAGAATAAAGGTGATATTTATACAAAAAGCTTAATTAATGCTGTTTGTAATATAAAGTACAAGTTTAGTAAGGCTGATGAAGAAAAACAGTTGCTTTGGCAAGATAATATTCCTAAAGAAAAGGTGCCTGTAGTAAAAGAACTTATAAAAATGACAATTTTTAACCAGATAAATACAGACCAAAAGCCAATTATACCAAAAAACAAAATTCTCTGGCATATTATAGAACCCGGCCTCTTGTCCGAAGCGCAGAAAGTATCATCCTTTATTCAGGAGATAAATACCGCTTCCAAGGAATCAAAATCCCCTGAAAGAATATGGCTCCTAAAAGAAGGAGAATCAATAGAGCAAGCTATTGATTACATCAAGGGCATCTGTTCTAATGCAATATTTGACGTTGCATTGAGTAATTCAAGTCATATAGATAATGTGCCGGGATATGTCAAGGAAAATGAAATAAAAATGCTTGTTTTTGAAGGCAAAGTTGGTGATTTTAGTCAGATCGGAGGTATCATTGCCGCGTTAGGAGCGCTTCATCTCGAAGAAGAAAAAATAATTCCGACGTTGTTACAAATATACGCGGCGATAAATGGAAGTTGTTATGAAGGGAAGATTCCATTGAGTTCAGATCTACAATTACCACGCGCATTTGCACGTAGTTTTGTTTTTAAATTACCGCCAGCAGTATCTTTGCCGGTTGACGATATTCCAAAATTAAATGGAAAATTACTTAGGATTCTTATGGCGGCATAATGAAAAAATCCTGAGTTTATTCCTGCTATTTAGGGATTTTTAAATTATCAAGGTTGTTATAGGATGTTACGGAAAAATTTTTGTAATCAAAAGTTTTTTTGCCGCCATAAATTAAAACGGGCGGGGCTATGAAATTTTTTGTTAAATTATTATAAAATATTAGGCCTTTTAACATATCATCTGAAAATGTCATTCCAGATTTTATTTCTATCGGTAATACTTTATCTCCATAATCTAATACTAAATCGATTTCATTTCCAATATTGTCTCTAAAATAATAGAGATTGTTCTCTTTAACCGAATTATATCTTTTTTTCAATAATTCAGAAGCTATATAAGTTTCAAATAATTGTCCTCGCAAAGGATGTGTTTCAATTTGTGATGGTTGCTGAATTCCCAAAAGATAAGATGCGAGGCCAACATCATAGAAGTAAATTTTTGGAGATTTAATAAGGCGTTTAGAAAAATTTTTAAAATGTGGACGAACACGAAAAAGTATATAACTTGCTTCAAGTATGGATAACCATGCTGATGCTGTGTTGTGGTTGATTCCGCAATCATTTCCCAAGTTGGAGAGATTAAGAATTTGACCTGTTCGCGCGGCACATAAACGTAAAAAAGTTTCAAATTGATTTAGCTTTTTTATATTTAGTAAATTTCGAACATCACGTTCCAGGTAAGTACTAACGTAGAAATTCAAAGCTTCTGATGGGTTTAATTTTTTGTCATAGATTCGTGGGTAAAAGCCGGTAAATAGTATGTCATTTAAACCATAATTAGAAGTGATATTTTTTATTTCTTCATGAGAAAAAGGTAAAAGTTTAACAATGGCTGTACGGCCGGCTAAAGATTGACTGATGTTTGTTAGAAGTTCAAATTGGGCACTGCCGGTAAGTATAAACATGCCGGTCTTATTGTTATTATCAACTATTGTTTGGATATAGGACAGTAAAGTCGGGACGCGTTGAATCTCATCTATAATAGCTCCATGTGGAAATCGTGAAAAAAATCGTCTTGGATCATTTTCCGCTATTAAACGAGAATCTGGATCTTCAAGAGATATATAAGATTTTTTTGGAAAAATATTTTTTACAAGAGTTGTTTTTCCTGATTGGCGTGGGCCGGTTAAAGTTACAACAGGGTACTGTTTTGATAAGCGGATTAAATCCTTTTTTAAAATACGTGGGATAAACATAATACAAATATACAGCATTCTTTACAGATTGTCAATGCTATTGACAATCTGTAAAGAATTTCTAACATAAACATTTGTCAAGAAATATGTTATGCTTTATGCGAGAAGGGGGCAGGCGTAAGCTAACTTTTTTGAATTAATGTTAACTTTTTATTATAATAATAATTATTATTGTATTAACGATTATACAGGGCAAACCTCTGCCTGGGGCGGGCCAGGGTATTATCACCATGAACCATTCGTTTTGTATCACTCGCTATCGTTCGGAAAACCTAAATCCTTGTGTATGGCAATACTAAGGGCTATAATAACAACCATGAGTTTATTGGAAGAGTGGGGGAAGCGGATAATATTATGTGTTTTAAACTTAAAGACACTTTAACTGAATCTGATGTTGAACGAGGCATGAAAGCTGTTATACGTGATGGTATGGCATCAACTGCTATGGTAACTTTCACGGGAGGAGTTTTTCTTACGGCCTATGCCTTAAAGTTAGGGGCATCTAATTACATCATCGGACTGCTCGCCGCTATTGCTCCCATCATGGCATTAGTTCAAATCCCTTCTATTTATCTTGTTGAAAAAATAAAAAACAGAAAAGCAATAGTAGTTTCATCTTCACTTATAAGCAGAAGTTTTTGGTTACTGGTAGCGGTTATACCATTTCTATTTCCCGCATCAATAGGAATAAAAATACTTGTTATTGGTCTTGCCCTGCATTTCGCATTCGGTGCAATCTCGGGTACTGCATGGAATCCATGGTTACATGATGTGTTGCCTCAAGACCAGCTCGGGCGATTCTTTGCAAAAAGAATGATAATGGGCACTATCATGAGTATAGTGCTTAGCCTTGTCTGTGCTATGTATATAGACCAGTGGGGAAAATATTTTCCCCAACAAGAACTAAGTGGTTACTCCATTCTTTTCTTGTTAGGTTTTATTGCTGGGATTATTGGAGTTTATTTTATTTCTACAATTCCAGAACCACGAATGAGTGTTCCGGAAAAGAAAGTTGCGTTTATTGGAATGCTATTAACTCCATTTAAAGATGAGAATTTCCGAAAGTTAATGGCTTTTTCTGGTTCTTGGACTTTTGCGATTAATCTAGCCGCTCCTTTTTTCACTGTATATATGATTAAACGTTTGGATTTCTCGATATCTTTCATTGTCGGGCTTGCAATAATCAGCCAAGTAACGCATTTAGTTTTTCTTCGCATCTGGGGTTCTGTTACTGATAGGTTCTCCAATAAATCTGTATTAAGAGTGAGCAGTCCGCTGTTTCTTTTTTGTATTTTAGGATGGACATTCACTACCCTTCCAGAGAAACATATGTTAACTATGCCATTGGTAGTGCTTATACACATTTTTATGGGGATGTCCACTGCTGGAATAAATATTGGTTCAGGGAATATCGGATTCAAGCTGGCTCCTCAAGGAAAGGCAACAGCATTTTTGACAGTTAACAATTTTATTAATTCACTGGCGGCAGGTCTTTCGCCGATTCTTGGCGGTAAGTTTGCAGATGTAGTTACCAGATATCAACTTTCATGGACACTAAAATGGACAGGACCAGATAAAACTATTACCCTTGAAACATTGAATTTTCAGTCTTGGGATTTCTTTTTCGCTTTTGCTTTTCTTGTTGGACTTTACTCTATGCATAGATTAGCAATGGTAAAAGAAGAAGGTGAAGTAGTGGAAAAAATTGTATTTAATGAACTTATTTCCGAGACGAGAAAAGGAATTCAAAATTTTACGACAATCGGAGGTATTCGTCAAATGGTCAATTTTCCGTTTACAGCATTCAGGTATATCTCCGTAAAGGGAAGAAGAAAGATTTCTCAAACAACTAGAAAATACTTTCGTTAAAGTTTTGGTAGATTGAACAAAGTGAGGGGGGAGGTCAATGGACCCGAATTTACGAATAACGCTTTGGATGAATGGGCATACAGGAACAATGTAAAACTGGATTTTATCAGACCGGGTAAGCCTATTGAGAACGCCTATATTGAAAGCTTTAACGGTAAACTGAGAGATGAGTGCTTAAACGACAACTGGTTCTTATCTCTGGAAGACCCAGGAAGATTATTGAGGATTGGCGAATAGATTATAATAGGTGCAGACCGCATAGTTCTTTAGACAACATGATGCCATGGGAGTTTAGTGAAAATTTCGATTTTTCTCAGGGGTTAACCCCTGAGAAAATACTTCAAACAACGTGAATACTCTAACTCATGTTGGCACTACTAATGGGGTAAGGTCACATAATTATGTCTTGAAACAAATAGGAAGTTGTTTTTAATGTGAAATTATTTACCAACACTTATTTTTGACCAGTGGCTTCTTAGCCTTGACACACGGCGCGCGGCGTTGTTTTTCTTGATGATATTATTTTTTGCCGCTCTGTCAAGTTTAGACTCAAGCTTTTTGAGCATAGTATCTGCTTCGTCGCGTTTATTGTCTGCTATTAATCCCTTGGCATTTTTCGCAATTGTACGAAGTTCAGACATTATAGCTTTATTTCGGCTGTGTTTTTTCTTGTCTTGACGTAAGCTTTTTATGGCAGCTTTTTTGTTTGGCATAGTATATATTTCTCCTTTAATGAAACTGTTTTTCCCTGAACTGGTTCGCAAACATTAGCAAGCGTGTCAATGGGAACTGCTTTAAAACATTCAACTTAGGCGGTTAATTTATCATAGCAGGGCTTCTTTGTCAACCGGTTTTTTTTGTTTTTTGGTTTATGTTTATGTTTTTGGGACGGGGTTGTTCTTATTTAGGGAGGGGCATGAAGCGTGTTTCGTGCTGTATACCACCGCTATTAACACCTTATTTATAACATCAAATGACATAAGAAGCAAGATGTGTTATTATATGTCGAAGAAAAGCATATATAATTATCAATATTATACTAGTTGTCTAATTATTTAATATAGCTAAGGGCGGTTTTCTAATTAAATATGAGTAATGTTAAACTTCTGAAATCAAGCGGGATAATAGGCGGGGCTACTGTTGCAAGCAGGGTATTGGGTTTTTTGCGGGATATTTTGTTTGCCAGATTTTTCGGGACTAATATATTTGCACAGGCATTTGTAGTGGCTTTCAGGATTCCTAATATGCTTCGTGATTTGGTTGGCGAAGGAGCGACAAATGCTGCAATTGTGCCTGTTCTGAGCGAGTATAGCCATACCAGGTCAAAAAAAGAATATTGGGAGGCTGCTCAGGTTATTTTGAATTTGATGCTTGTTGTTCTTGGTGTGTTGTCTGTTTCAGGAGTAATTTTTGCGCCGGTTTTGGTTAAAATAATCGCTCCCGGATTTTTGCGGTCTCCGGAAAAATTTGATGCAGCGGTGTTTTTGACACGAATGATTTTTCCATATATCATTTTTTTAGGAATGACAGCATATAGTAAAGGTGTACTTAATTCTTTACATTATTTCACAACACCGGCTTTTGCGCCGGTTGTGCTTAATATGACGCTTATAGCAGCTCTTTTGGTTTTGTGCCCTATAATCGGAATAAATGGGTTAATAGCCGGAGTTCTTATAGGCGGTGTGCTGGAAGTAGCGATGCAGATAGTGCCTCTTAAGAAAAGAGGTTTTAAATTCGGAAAAGGGTTTTGTTTAGTTCATCCAGTAGCGAAAAGGATAGGAATTTTACTTTTACCGAGAATGGTGGGAACAGCGGTTTACCAATTAAGCGTTTTGATAGATACTGTGTTAGCTTCACTTGCTTGGATAGTGGGTGCGGGCGGTGTTGCGGCGTTGTATTATTCCAACAGGCTTGTTCAGCTTCCTTTGGCAGTTTTTGGCATATCTTTGGCTACAGCGGCTTTGCCGAAAATGAGCAAAGAAGTTGCCGGGAAAGATATAGGAAAACTGAAAAATACCGTTAGTTTTTCTTTGAAGACTGTGTTTACGGTTATGGTGCCGGCCGCGGCAGGCCTTATTGTTTTAGCGCGGCCTATTATCAGAATTTTGTTTCAAAGAGGCGAATTTACGGAATATTCTACTATGATAACATCTGACGCGCTTTTCTTTTATAGTTTTGGATTATTCGCGTACGCGGGAATAAAAATTTTAGTGAATACGTATTATTCGATGGGGGATACGCGTACGCCCGTAAAAACCGCGGCAGTCTCATTGTTCATTAATCTCGTGCTGAACTTAGCGTTGATGTATCCGTTAAAAATCGGAGGATTGGCTTTGGCAACGTCAATTGCGGCTACGGCCAATTTTGTGATATTGTATATTATCCTTACAAAACGTATCGGAAGTATTAATGGCGCGGAAATTTTGAAAACTTTTATCCAAATATGCGCGGCATCATTTATAATGACTATAGTTATCATTATATTGAAACAGATGTTTTTACAGGTTACAGGTCTTTCAAGTCTCGGTATGTTTTTAAGGTTGATAATTATAGTATTCGCGGGTAGTTTGGTATATATAACTGCGGCATATGTAATAGGAGTTGAAGGGGTGCGGAAAATAATTAGGATGACGGGATCGAGATAAATAGGGACAGTTTATTGTGGTATGAATAAAAAAAAATCACGGAACTTAATAACAAAAATCAAGGCTTTGCCGGATTCGCCCGGGGTATATAAGTTTTTAAACGCGAAAAAGAAAATAATATATGTGGGTAAAGCGATAAATCTTAAAAAGCGTGTGGCTTCGTATTTTCATTCCGGCAGAGTCAAAGATAACAGGTTGGAGTTTCTTGTAAGCGAAGTCAGGGATATCGAAATTGTCAGGACTTTTTCAGAAGCTGAAGCGCTGATTTGTGAGGCGGGGCTTATAAAAGATTATGCGCCTAAGTTCAATGTTGAGCTCAAAGATGATAAATCTTATCCGTTTTTAAAACTTACAGTCCAGGAAAAGTACCCGCGTCTTTTAATGACGCGTAGAAAAATTAATGACGGTGCTTTTTATTACGGGCCGTATGTAAATGTCAATCTTCTTAATGAAGCGTTGTCTTTTGTTAAGAAAGTTTTTCCGTTAAGAACATGCCGCCGGTTTAAGCAAAAAGTTTGTCTTGAGTATCATATCGGCCAGTGTTTGGGGCCTTGTGAAAACAAAGTATCGGTTAAAGGTTACAAAAAAATAGTAAACGATCTTAGGAAATTCCTGGAAGGCAAAAAAGAAAAAGTTATCCGCAGCCTGGAAAAACAAATGAAACAGTTTTCCTGCGGACATGAATACGAAAAAGCGCTTTTGGCAAAAAAACGGATAGAAGCCCTTACGGCTGTCCGCCAGTTTCATGATCAGTTCAGACAGCCTATTTATGGTGAATTGGATGAATTAAAAAGTGTTTTAAAATTAGAAAAAGTCCCGGTAGTAATTGAGTGTTTTGATGTTTCTAATATTATGGGTACGCATGCTGTAGCGTCTATGGTTAGGTTTGTTGCCGGCGCGCCGGATAAGTCAGGATATCGCCGGTTTAAAATAAGAGAAGTTAAAGGGATAGATGATTATTCAATGATTCGTGAAGCAGTAAGGCGGAGATACGCGCGGCTTGCCGAAAAAAAAGACATATTGCCGGATTTGGTTTTAATTGACGGTGGCAGGGGGCATCTTTTTACCGCTAAGAAAGAACTTGAAACTTTGGGATTAAACGAAGTTCCCGCAGCCAGTATAGCAAAGGAACATAACCATTTATATAGTTTGTCCCGAAAAGAGCCTGTGAGGTTGTCTCCGGGCTCGCGTGTGCTTTTTCTTATTCAGAGGATACGGGATGAGGCGCACCGCTTTGCTATAACATATCACAGAAGTTTGAGGCGAAAAGACAAATTTAATACGGAACTTCGGGCAATAAAAGGAATCGGCGCGGCAAAAGAAAAAAAACTTTTGAAGTTTTTCGGATCAATAAAGAATCTGCAAAAAGCCGCGGCCGCAGAGATAAAAAAAGCAGGTGTAGATGAAAAAACCGCGGTTCAGGTTGAAAAACATTTTAAAAATGGATAAAAAAGTTTTGAGTAGGGGGGGGCTTCTAGGGTGTTATAGAAAAACCGTATTATTAAGAAGTTTAGGGGTAAGTTCAGTTTTTGCATAATAGCGCGTGAATTGTTATAATAAACAGTTATTAAACTAAGGAGAAAACTAATATGGAAAGCTTAAAAGAATCTATAAAGAAATTACAAGTTAAATTAGAAGAGCTTAGGGGGTATCTTTGACCTGGACCAAACACGAAAAATGATGAAAGAGCTGGAATCGGAACTTAATGCTCCAGATGTGTGGAAAAACCAGGAAAAAGCTGATCAGCTTTCCCGGGATCTTCGACATCTTCGCGCGGTTATAGGTCCATATGAAGAAATTAAAGAAAGATATGTTGCGGTTAAAGAGCTTTCGGAAATAGTTGAGGAAAACGACGAAGAATCTATTAATAGTTTGGGGACTGAAATTAGTGAGATTTCGGAAAGTATTGACAAACTTGAATTCAAATGCATACTGGGAGGGGAAGCTGACAGGTGTGACGCAATCGTAAGTATCAATGCCGGCGCGGGAGGCACGGAATCATGTGATTGGGTTTCAATGATTTTTCGGATGTATGCGCGCTGGGCGGAAGAGCATAAGTGTTCTTTTGAGTTGATTGATCAGCTTAACGGTGAAGAAGCCGGGATAAAAAGCGCCACATTTATTATTAGAGGAGATTTCGCGTACGGATATCTAAAAGCCGAAACAGGGGTACACAGGCTGGTTCGAATATCTCCTTTTGATTCAAATAAAAGACGGCATACTTCGTTTGCGTCAGTTGACGTTATTCCTGATATTGACAAAAACATAAAAATAGAAGTAAATGAAAATGATCTTAAAATAGATACTTATAGGGCTTCCGGAGCTGGTGGTCAGCATGTGAATGTTACGGATTCAGCTGTTCGTATAACACATATGCCTACCGGTATTGTTGTGCAGTGCCAGAAAGAAAGGTCTCAGCACAAAAATAAAGCAACAGCAATGAAGCTTCTTAAAGCGCGGTTGTATGAAAAGAAGAGGCGCGAGCAGGAAGAGAATATAATGCGTTCTTATGGAGATAAGAAAAAGATCGAATGGGGCAGTCAAATAAGATCATATGTATTACATCCGTACAAGATGGTAAAAGATCATCGTACGGGAGAACAAACGTCAAACGCGGAAAAGGTTTTAGACGGCGCTATTGACAAATTTATTGAAAAATATTTGAAACAGACAGCAAGTAAATAATTAGGCGAGGCAAGCCTCGCCGTAACACGCAGCAAGTAGCACGTTACAAGCAACACGTTTACCTCTGCTGTTTTGCAAAACAGCAGAGGTACCATCTTCCCTTTGGGAAGATGGATAGGATGTTCTTGACGTGAAACGTGGTACCTGCGACGTGCAACGCAAATCAAGGAGATAGATATATGTTTGGATTAATTAAGAAACTTTTTGGAACACAGAATGAAAGGGAATTAAAAAAATTAGATTTTCTGATTCAAAAAACGAATGAATTAGAAAATAGGTTTTCTTTATTGTCGGATGATGAAATAAGAAATAAATATAAAGAGTTAAAACAAAACACAATTTCAGAATATGCAAAAATAAAACCGGAAGTTGAAGATATTAAACAGCGAATAAATACCGCGGCATCTGAAACCGAGAGGAACAAGCAAAAAAAACGTTTAAAAGAAGCTAAAAACAGTATATTGAACGATAAAATCCCTGAAATATTTGCTATTGTCCGGGAAGCGTCTAAACGTACAATAGGCCTTAGGCATTTTGATGTTCAGCTTGTTGGCGGGATTGTGCTTCATCATGGAAAAATCGCTGAAATGGTAACGGGTGAGGGAAAAACGCTTGTAGCAACTTTACCGGTATGTTTAAACGCGCTTACAGGGGAAAGTGCGCATGTTGTTACGGTAAATGATTATTTGGCAAAACGTGATTCAGATTGGATGGGGCCGGTATATGGTTTTTTGGGACTTAAAACAGGCGTTATCCAGAATGATATGAGTCCTGATGAAAGAAAAATAGCATACGCGTGCGATGTGGTTTATGGAACCAATAACGAGTTTGGTTTTGATTATTTAAGAGATAATATGGTTACGGATAAAAATGACATGGTTCAGGGACATTCGGCTTTTGCGATTATTGACGAAGTAGATAGTATTCTGATTGATGAAGCAAGAACGCCGCTTATAATATCCGGCCCGGTAAATGAAACAAATGAGGCATATGATCATATGCGGCCTGTTGTTCAGGAAGTTGTAAGAAGCCAAAGACGTTTGATTAATGATTATCTCACGGAATTCCGAAAAAATATGCAGTCTGGAGAAAAAGAATCTTCCGGGCAATTGTTATATCTGATACACAAAGCTGATCCCAAAAACAGAGATTTTCTGGATATTATTATGAAAAACGTTGAAGCGAAGAAGCTGTTTGATAAAGCGCAGTCGCTTTTAGACGGGAAAGTTATGGAAAAAGAACGGCATGAGCTTTTAGAAGAGCTTTTTTATGTTTTTGATGAAAAAACAAAAGAAGCGACTTTTAGCGCCAAAGGCCAAAACATGATGCAGGATAAATATGGCATAGAGTTTATGTTGGATGATATAGAAGCCAAACTCGCGGAGTTAGCGGATGAAGATATTCCGGAAGAAGAAAAAACCGCGCAGGAAACAAAGTTAGTTGCTGCTTATGCGGATCAGCAGAGAAAAGTGGAAAGTGTAAAACAATTATTGAAAGCATATATATTATTCGAAAAAGACGTTGATTATGTGGTCAAAGATAACAAGATTGTGATTGTGGATAGTTTTACGGGAAGAATGATGCCGGGCCGGAGGTTTTCAGACGGTATACATGAAGCAATTGAAGCGAAGGAACAGGTGGAGGTTCAGCGGGAAAGCCAGACTTTAGCGACAATTACGCTTCAGAATTATTTTCGAATGTATGATAAATTAAGCGGAATGACAGGAACAGCAAAAACCGAAGAAGCTGAATTTGAAAACATTTATCTTTTACCGGTTATACAAGTTCCGCCGAATGAAGAGTTGAAACGTGTTAATATGCCGGATCGTATTTACAAAACTGAACGTGAAAAATTTAACGCGGTTGTTGACGAAATTATAGAATGCCATACTAAAGGATGCCCAATATTGGTTGGCACGGTTTCTATCGAAAAATCCGAAAGGTTAAGTAAAAAACTTGAATCTCGAGGTATAAAACATAATGTGCTGAACGCGAAATACCATGAAAGGGAAGCGAGTATAATTGCCCAAGCCGGACGCTATGGAGCGGTTACAATAGCAACTAACATGGCCGGCCGGGGAACGGATATTCTTCTGGGGGGTAACGCTGAGAACCTTGCGCATGATGCTCTCGAAAAATTGAGTATTGATGATCCTGATCAGAAAGAAAAAGCGTTTGAAAAGTTTCTGGCAGACGCGAAAAAAGAAATAGAAGAAGAAAAGAAAAAAGTTTTAGATGCCGGCGGGCTTTATGTAATAGGGACAGAACGGCACGAAGCGAGGAGAATAGACAATCAGCTGCGCGGACGTTCAGGCAGACAAGGCGATCCCGGTTCCAGCAGGTTTTATCTTTCACTTGAAGATGATCTTATGAGGATTTTTGGTTCAGACAGAATAAAAAACATTATGGACCGGTTGGGTATGGAAGACGGCGAAGTTATTGAAAACCCGTTAGTTACAAGCGCGATAAGGACGGCTCAAAGGCGTGTAGAGGCGCAGAATTTTGAGATAAGAAAACATCTGCTGAAATATGATAATGTGATGAGTCAACAGAGGGAAGTTATATATAAAAGACGGCAGATGGTTTTAACGGAAAAAGATTTAAAGGAAGAGTTTTTTGAATGTTTAACCGTGGGAATCGAACCGCTTTTAATGGGGATGGATGAAGCCTCTTGGGAAATGGAAAACTTTGCGCATCAGGTAATGTATCGTTACGCGATAAATATAAGACAGGATTTGATTCAGGGTAAATCAGCTGAAGAAGTTTTAAAAATTGTTTTAGAAAAAGCGCGTGCCGGGTATATCGCGCGTGAAAAGTTTATTGGTGAAGAACGGATGAGAGACCTTGAAAAACTGGTTATGCTTTCAACGATAGATTCTAACTGGAAAGAGTATCTTAGGGAAGTTGATGATTTGAGAGAAGGTATATCGTGGCGGGCGTACGCGCAAAAAGACCCGCTTATAGAATTTCAGCACGAAGCGTTTAAGATGTTTACAGAGCTTATGGTGAAAATAGATGAGGAAACCGCTGAAAAGATTATGAAAATATCCGCCGCGGAAGAACAATATCGGAAGAATGTGTTTCAGCCGGAAAAAGAGGTTTTTGAACATAGAAATTATTCAGCGATTGGGATGTCATCAGCAGGGCAGGACGGTATCTATGATGCGGGGGCAAAAAATATGAGTGTTCGTCCAAAAAGTGCCGGTGTCAAGCCTGGAGAATCAGCAAAAGGGGCAAAAATCGGACGCAATGATCCTTGTCCGTGCGGAAGCGGGAAAAAATATAAAAAGTGCTGCGGAAGGTAGGGGACAGGCATGCCTGTCCCGTTACACGTAACATGAAGCACGTTTTTAGATTAAAGATATAATACAGAATTTCGAAGGCAAATAACCAAAAATAATATTATGAAGAATCGGTTTGTAAAAATATCACTTGCTGTTTTATCGGGCGCGCTTTCTTTTTTAGCGTTTCCGCCGTATGAACTTACGTTTTTGGGGTGGGTGTGTCTTGTCCCGTTTTTTTTAGTTTTCAAATCACAAAACAGTTTTAAAGAATCTTTTTTCTATGGGTTTTTATCGGGAATTGTTTTTTTTAGCGGACTTTTATATTGGCTTGTTAATGTCACTGTTCCGGGGATGATAGTTCTGGTTATTTTTTTGTCTTTGTTTTTCGGGGTTTTCGGGATTTGTACGCGTTTTGTTTTTAAGTTATCAATGGATTTTTTAATACTTCCATTTGTTTGGGTAATCCTTGAATTTACGCGGGGATTTCTTTTTACGGGTTTTCCTTGGGGATATCTGGGGTACACGCAGTATCAAAATCTTAATCTTATACAAATAGCTGATTTTACCGGGGTATACGGAGTGTCATTTCTCTTGGTTATCTTTAATGCCGCAATAGCGGCGTTATTTCTCAGGGCAAAAAAGAGAGTTACATATATGGCCGTGGCTTTGATATTTGTAATAATGTCCATTTCCTATAGTATTTATAAATTTAATAATTATTATGTTGAGAATGGGTTGCGTGTAAGCGTTGTACAGGGGAATATACCACAACAATTAAAATGGGATAGTGCTTATGCTGAAGAGATTATAAATAAATACATGGATTTAACCGAAAAAACCATTGAAGCCAATCCGAATTTGATAATCTGGCCCGAAACGTCGTATCCTTATCTGCTTGAGCAAGTTAATGATGTTTCGGAAATTTCAGAATTTACTAAAAAAAATAAAACATCTCTTCTCTTGGGTGTTGTAAGGAAAGAAAACGATGATTATTTTAACAGCGCTATGTTGTTTGATAAAGAAGGAGGAATAGCCGGGATATACAGAAAAACCCATCTTGTTCCTTTCGGGGAGTATATACCTTTTAAAAAATCTTTTTCATTTTTACGGGATTATATTGATAAACCAATAGGGGATTTCAGCCATGGAGATAATTACAATATTTTTTCAGTAAAGTCCATAAGATTAGGTTCAACAGACCAGGCGAAAACAAGGATGACTAAGTTTTACAAATTTGGAGTTTTGATTTGTTTTGAAGACATTTTTCCTTACATTACAAGAAATTTAGTGAAACAAGGCGCGGAATTTGTGGTGAATATTACTAATGACGCGTGGTTCGGGAAAACCGCGGCCGCGCGTCAGCATTTACAAGCATCGGTTTTTAGGGCAATTGAAAATAGGGTGCCCTTAATACGAGCCGCTAATACCGGTGTGTCGGGGTTTATTGATTCAACCGGAGAGATCCTTAAAACGGTCAATGAGGATGGAAGCGAAATTTTTGTCAGTGGAATAGCTACTCATGATATTACTACGCATATAGGACGGTCATATTATACTTTATATGGCGATGTTTTTGTGTTTTTTAGCATGGGGGCGCTTCTTTGTCTTTTGATTGTGGAAAAAATGGCAAAGAAAGACGAAAGATAAAAAGTTAAAAGTTTTAATTGTAAGTAAAAGATGCGGTAATTTGCAATGATTATGTGTATCAGGTAAAGTATAATAAAAATTTTAATATTAGTCTATCTAAAAAGAATTATATCCATATCTATAATATGCAAAAAATATTAGTCCCAGTACTATTAATTACTGTTTTATTAAATTCAGCATTTGCATCGGGAGAGAATGATGTTGTGTCGGTTTTTTCCTTAAATGGCGATGTCAAAGTTGTACCTAAAGATAGCAATGTAGGCGTTAAATGCGAAAAAGACATGATACTTCATGCCGGAGATTGGATAAAAACCGGTGCGAATTCTTCGGTGACCATTGCCTTTGATAGACAGGCGGATAACGTAATTACCATAGAAGAAAAAAGCTTAATTGTAATACGGATGGATGGATATTTTAAGGTACAGTTGTTAAGAGGCGAAATATATGCTATTCTTGAAAATGTGTCAAAAGGAGAAACTTTTCGAGTTTTAACGCCGTCAGTTGTGACTGAATCTTTGAACAGCGGATGGGGGGCGGCAAGTGACGGGTCGTATACTAATGTGGTTGTATTTGATAATAGAGTTTTTGTTTGCGGAATAAACCCCGAAGGGGAAGTAGAAAAAAAGAAATACTGGATTGAGGAAGGTTATAAACGGAAAACATTGACTTTTGAAGATCCCGGTGAGATAGAGTCTTTGCCGGACAATGCTGTTCCGTGGTTTAAAGAGCAGGTTATGGCGCATCATTTAGCTAAGGTTGAACAGAAGGACGAACGCGCGGAATCGGCTGATATATTAAACTTGGAGACGGAGTATGCAGAGGGAGATAGCGATGTCTCTACTTCCAAAAAAGACCAAACAGATCTTTTGGAATATTTGTATAAACAAAGATTGAGATATAAACCTAAAACAATAAGCAGGTAAAAATGGGATTTATTAATTTTAAAAGATGTTGTATTAGAATTGCGGTTTTTTTGTTTATTTTTGCAATAACAATAATTTGTAACAAAGCATATGCTGATACTATTGTTCTGAAAAATGATGAACCCGTAAAAGGTGTAGTGGTTGAATCGTTTAAAGACAGAATAGTTGTGTCAACTATGGACGGTGAAAAACTTATTATGCGGGAAGATATTGATCAGCTTATATATGACCGGGAAGAGCAGAATCTTGTTAGCCTTGCCGAGTATTATCAGGATAAAGAGCAGTTTAGAAAGGCGTATTATTATTACAGCAAAGCTCTTGAAATTAATCCTGAATATAAAAAAGCCAGAGAAGGCCTTCATTATGTAGGAGTTTATGTTATCAATTCAGACCGGCGGCAGAAATTGGACCATGTTCAGAAAATGAATGAAGGAGAAAAGGAAAGACAAGGCATTGTTCAGGAAAGTATAGCAGAGGACAAAACTCAGAAAGTAAAAGATACTCTTGGCTTAGTTCTGTCTAAAGTGCAGCAGAATTCAGTAGTTACGGAGGTGGTTCCGGCTTCGTCCGCGGCAAAAGCCGGTGTAAAAAAAGGAGATATAATCCTTGCGGCCTGGGGAAGGTCTGCCGGTTATATGGATTCCGAAGAAATTCTGAACAAGTTGCTTAGCCCGTTAATGGATATTCAGATTACAATTGAGCGGGATTATAAAATAGATCTAAAAGATTCATCAGAAAAATATGGGAATAAAGCCGGGATGAAATTTGGGTATTCGGAAATGGAAGGGCTAGTTGTTGAAGATTTAGACGTTAACGGCGCAGCGTACTTGGCAGGAATCCAAAAAGATGACATAATATTAGAGGTGCAGGGGCAGTCCGTTAGATATATAACAATTCAGGAAGTGGACAGTATAATAAATTCGCGAAAATCCGAACTGCTTCTTCTAAAAATAAAGAGAGACGTAGTTATTTGGAAAAATCTAAAAAAGACGAAAACAGTATTTTAACTTAAGGTTGCGATACTACAATAACGGAGGAATAAATGGCGAACAAAAAATTCAGAAGGAAACGCTATATTGTGCTTGTGGGGTTTCAGCTTAAGTATATTTTGTACATTCTGCTTTTTATTTATATAGGCGCGGCAGTTGCCGGATATACCGTTTATTGGACAACCTGGGTAACTTTAGGTGAGAAATTGGCAAATGTTTATCCGCGCAGCAGGCTGGTTTATATCTTTCATGACGCGAATATGGCTCTCATAATACGGATGTTGTTGATTACTCCTATTTTTGTGATAATAGGAATATTTTTGTCACATAGAATTGCGGGGCCTATTTATCGAATAAACAAATATCTGGATTCTCTTAAAGAGGGTGATTATTCTAGGGATATAAAATTGAGGAAAAAGGATGAATTGAAAGATGTGGCTGGAAAACTAACTGAATTATGTCAAGAATTACGTAAAAAGAAAGAACAAAAGGACATTATAATAAAAGAAATAGAGGATACTCTTGATAAAAGCGGAGTTTCTTCGGATGTTTCTGAAAAAATCAAAGCCGAAGTGCGTCAGCTTTCCTGAACCGGTAAATTTTAGAAAAAAATCAAAACATGTAGGGACAGGCCCCCGTGCCTGTCCGTTACACAATTATCCTTTTCTAATATGTTTTCATACCCACAAATTTTTGTCCAGCGAACGGTATCCAATTGCCTCGGAAATATGCGGGGTATCTATCGTTTCAGAACCTGCCAGGTCAGCGATTGTTCTCGATATTTTTAATATTTTATCGTAAGCACGCGCACTGATGCCGAGTTCAACTATTGCTTTTTTGAGCAATAGTTCAGCTTCAGATGATAGCGGACAAAAGGTTTCGATTTCTTTTTGAGTCATGTATGCATTATACTTTTCCGGCGGTGTTTTTTTATTCTTGAACCTGTTTTTTTGTAATTCATGCGCTCTGATAACGCGTTTTTTTATATCAGCGGAATGTTCGCCTGTCCTTTTTTTTGATAAATCTTCGTAATCAAGCCGGGGGACTTCAAGGTGCAAATCAATCCGGTCTAAAAGAGGCCCTGATATTTTTGAAAGATAACGTTGTATCTGGTAAGGCGAACATTGGCATTTTTTTCGCTGGTCCGTAAAATACCCGCATGGGCATGGGTTCATTGCAGCGATAAGGACAAAACGTGACGGATATTGAAGTGAACGCTGTGCCCTTGTTATTGTTATTTTTCCGGATTCGAGAGGTTGACGCAGCGTTTCTAAAACGTCACGCCGGAATTCAGGGAACTCGTCAAGGAAAAGTACTCCATTGTGAGCCAGGCTGATTTCTCCAGGGAGGGGATAGGATCCGCCTCCTGCCATTCCCGCGTATGAGATTGTGTGGTGCGGGGAACGGAAAGGCCGTTCCCGCAGCAGGCCGGAGTTTTTTGTCCGGCCGGTTACACTGTAAACATTAGTTGTTTCAAGTGCTTCCTTGAGCGAGAGATCCGGCAGGATAGAAGGAAAACGTTTTGCTAGCATGCTTTTCCCGGATCCCGGCGGACCTAAAAGAAGGATGTTGTGAACGCAATCCGACATTCGAGTTTGAATTAGAGGCAGTAATGGCTTAAAATCGCCCCACTACAGCCATAAAAGGGTTAAATCCCGTACAAACAGGCCTCTAAGCCAAATTAATTCGGGGCTACCCCCGTCCCTTTTGGATAAGGTTAAGCGTCTCTGAAATTTTATATATTTTTTTCAGAAAATAGTTGTTGGTAATAAAAAAGTTAGCAAAGATGATTTGCTATTTTACACAAAGTGGCGTACAGTGTGGGGACTTCAATTGGAATCTTGATTTTAAATACAAGT
>JBDRLO010000029.1:0-2169 GCA_043812935.1 Candidatus Omnitrophota bacterium | reverse complement strand
TTTGAAAGTCGATGATAAAACGATGGCACATTATCTAAGTGCCCTAAAAGAAACAGGATTGATATCTACTATTTTTGCAGATAAAAAAGGGATGGCATTAATAAGAAAGACGGAAAAAATTTTCATTGAGAATACAACACTCTATAATGCAATATGTTATGGAATAGGGCAGGCAGTTAACCTTGGAATGATGAGAGAAATATTTTTTGTAAATTCAATTATGGGCAGTGGGAAAAATGTTTTTTACAGTAAAAATTTTGGAGATTTTACATGCGGCGATTATAATTTTGAAATTGGCGGGAAGAAAAAAAAGATAGAACAAATAGTTCTTGATATGCAGAATTCATTTCTTGTGAAAGATGAAGTTCTTGTAGCTTCCAAAAAATCCATTCCATTGTATTTGTTTGGATTTTTGTACTAGTTCTCTCATTAATTTAAATTACACGTTGCATGTGTAAAAGGAAAAAATTATGAAACAAAAACTAATTATCATAGGCGGTGGCGGGCATGCTAAAGTTATAATTGACGCGGTTTTAGCCGGCGATGAATATGACATACATGGAATAATTGACCAAAAACTTGAAAAGGGAACGAAAGTTTTAGGTGTGCCTGTTTTGGGGACGGAGAGTATTCTCTCGGAACTTTTTGATGCGGGGATAAAAAACGCTTTTATAGGTGTTGGGTCAATTGGTAATTGTGATGTGCGTAGAAACATTTATAGAAAGCTGAAAAATATTGGTTTTAATTTGCCGGTTATTATTCATCCAAAGGCGGTTGTGGCGCGTGATGTTGAAATTGAGGAAGGTACTTTTGTCGCGGCATCTGCGACAATCAATCCCGGGACGAAAATTGGTAAAAATGTGATTATAAATACTTCTTCCTCAATTGATCACGATTGCTGTATAGAAGATTTTGTTCATGTTGCGCCGGGCGCGATTTTATGCGGAACTGTTACGGTTGGAGGGCAGACCCATATTGGAATGGGGGCTAACATTATTCAGTCTGTTAAGATAGGTAAGGGTTGTTTTATCCGTGCCGGTAGCTTAGTTGAAAGTGATCATAGATAAGGATATAAAAATGAAAAAAAGAGCCGATAAAAAAGTATACATTATCGCTGAAGCCGGTGTTAATCATAACGGTGACTTGGAGACAGCTAAAAAGATGATAGACGCGGCAATTTCAGCCGGAGCAGATGCTGTGAAGTTTCAGGCTTTTAAAGCAGATAAGCTTACAAGCGTTTCTGCGCCCAAAGCTGAATATCAAAAAATCAGCAATGGTAACGGATCTCAATATGAAATGTTGAAACAGTTAGAGTTGGGCCGCGACGCGCATAAATGCCTTATGGATTACTGCAAAGAAAAGAATATAGATTTTTTATCATCCCCGTTTGATTTAGAAAGTGTTGATATGCTCGCGGAATTAGGACTGGAGGTATTTAAGATTCCGTCGGGAGAAATAACGAATTTACCGTATTTAAGAAAGATTGGAAAGTTAAACAAAAAAATTATTATCTCTACTGGTATGTCTGATTTTTCGGAAATTGAAAAAGCGGTGGAGGTTTTAATAACGGCAGGAACTTTACTGGAAAACATAATCATTCTTCATTGTAATACTGCGTATCCAACTTCTTATGAAGATGTGAATTTGAAAGCAATAAAAGGCTTGCGGGATTTTTTAAAAATTCCGGTTGGTTATTCTGATCATACTATGGGAATAGAAGTTTCTATTGCGGCGGCAGCTTTGGGCGCGGAGGTTATTGAAAAACATTTTACGCTTGACCGGAATATGCCGGGACCGGATCATGCGGCATCGTTAGAACCCGGTGAATTAAAAACAATGGTAAATGCGATACGGAACATTGAAAAAAGCCTTGGAAACAGCGAGAAAAGAGTTTCTCCTTCGGAAGAAAAGAATATGACAGCTGTGCGTAAAAGTATTACGGCGACTGGTAGTATTAAAAAAGGAGAGATTTTTCAGGATAACAATATTACTGCCAAACGTCCCGGTAGTGGCATTAGTCCGATGCAATGGGATGAGGTTATAGGTAAAAAGGCAAAAAGAGATTTTGAAAAAGACGAGTTGATAGAATTATGAAAAAAATATGTATCGTAACAGGAACCCGTGCTGAATGGGGGCTTTTTTATCCGCTTGCTAAGCGAATTAAGGAAG
>JBDRLO010000028.1:0-4171 GCA_043812935.1 Candidatus Omnitrophota bacterium | reverse complement strand
AAATTAATAATAAAAAGGATAAGAAATGAACTTAAAAATAAAAGCAAAAGCATTGGACGAAAAAGGCATTCAAAGGACGTTGCTGAGAATTTCGCACGAAATCCTTGAAAAGAACCAGGGACAGAAAAATTTAGTTGTGGTAGGGATAAGAACGAGAGGCGCTCATTTAGCGGAAAGAATCGCGAAAAACATTAAGCAAATTGAAAATAAAGACGTTCCGGTGGGGGCGGTGGACATAACGATGTATAGGGATGACTTGACTGAAATAGCCGAGCAACCGATAGTTCACTCGACCGATATAGAGTTTGACATTACCGGCAAAAAAATAGTGCTGGTGGACGATGTTCTTTTTACCGGAAGAACCGTAAGGTGCGCGATAGACGAATTAATTGATTTTGGCCGGCCGGAAAGCATCCAGCTAGCGGTTTTGATTGATAGGGGGCACAGGGAACTACCCATAAGGCCGGATTTTGTCGGGAAAAATATACCCACGGCGAAAAATGAAAGTGTTGAAGTAAAACTGTACGAAACAGATGAAAGCGAAGAAGTAATAATTTTAACGCAATAAATAATGGGGAACAATATGAAGGAAAATAAACTTATGAAATGGGATAAAAAGCACCTTTTGGGGATAGAAGAATTGTCTTCTGCGGAAATAATGTTTATTTTAGAACACGCGGAAAAATTTAAAGAAGTTTTAGCGCGGCCAATACCAAAAGTTCCCGCGTTAAGGGGAAAAACGATAGTGAATCTGTTTTGTGAACCTTCAACCAGAACAAGGGCATCGTTTGAGTTAGCGGCAAAAAGGTTAAGCGCGGATACTTTAAGCGTAGCAGTATCTTCTTCGAGTTTCATAAAAGGAGAAAGCCTAAAAGATACCGCGAAAAACATCGAGGCAATGAGAGTGGATATGATTATAATGCGGCATTCATGTTCCGGAGCGGCACATTTTTTAGCTCAAAACGTAAAAGGCTCTGTAATTAACGCGGGAGATGGGATGCATGAACATCCAACGCAAGCTCTCTTGGACGTTTTTACGATTAAAGAAAAAAAGGGTGATATCAAAAACCTTAAGGTTAGCATTATCGGTGATATTGCTCATTCAAGAGTTGCCAGAAGCAATATCTGGGCATTAACAAAACTGGGAGCTAAGGTAACAGTATGCGGACCCAAGACATTGATTCCTAAAGAAATTGAGAAAATGGGAGTGGCCGTTACTTATAACATGCAAGAAGCATTAAAAGGCGCGGATGTTTTGAATGTCTTAAGAATTCAAATGGAAAGACAGAAAAAGGCTTTGTTCCCAAGTGTCCGAGAATACATAAAGGGGTTTGGAGTAACAAAAGAGCTTTTGAGTAAATATGCGAAAGAGGACGTTTTGATAATGCACCCAGGGCCAATAAATCGTGGAATAGAATTGAGTCAAGACGTGGCAGATGGAAAATATTCAGTTATTTTGGAACAAGTCACAAATGGTGTTGCAGTTAGAATGGCGGTTTTATTTTTAGTGAATCACGCAAAGTTGAGCAAAGTGGAGAAATGAACAGTGTAAACATCGAAACTGCACACGAAATGCAACAAAAAGAGCGCAAAGTATGCGCGAAGTGGAGGGCATCAAGAAAGCGGCATATAGCTATTGTTGAATTTACGAAAATCTAATAGAGGCGTTAACAAAAGATGAGGTGAAGAGGTATGAAAATATTGATAAAAGGGGGAAAGGTAGTTGACCCCGCTCAGAAAATAAACAAAATAGCAGATATTTTAATTGAAAACGGCAAGATTCTAGATATACAGAGCACTATTACGGTAAAGGCTGACGAAACGATCTTGGCCGAAAATAAAATCGTCGCGCCCGGGCTTATTGATATGCACGCTCATTTGCGGGAACCGGGAAGAGAAGAGGTCGAAACTGTGGAAACAGCCGTTAGGTCCGCGATTAAAGGTGGGTTTACAACAATATGCGCGATGCCTAATACAAATCCTCCTTGTGACAGCCAGGCCGATGTGAAATTTTTGTTTGAAAAAGCAAAAGAGGCAGGAAAGGCAAAAGTTTTGCCCATAGGGACAATAACGAAAGCAAGAGAAGGTAAATATTTGTCGGAAATGAGAGAGTTAAAAGAAGCTGGGTGCTTGGCTTTGTCCGATGACGGAGCTTCCGTAGAAAGCGCGGAACTCCTGCGGCGCGCTATGGAATACGCGTCAATGCTGGATTTACTTATAATATCTCATTGCGAAGACAAAGAGTTGGCCTGTGGCGGGGTAATGAATGAAGGATATTTTTCAACACTGCTAGGCTTAGCGCCTATTGCCGCGGAAGCAGAGAGCATAATAGTTGAGAGAGACATTCAACTTGCTGAATTAACCGGGGCAAGATTGCATATTGCCCATGTTAGTTCCGCAAAATCAGTTGAAAAAATTAGGCAGGCAAAAAAAAGAGGAGTCAATGTTACGGCAGAAGTGACTCCGCATCATTTTTCTTTGACAGATGAAAGTATCAAAACATTTGATACTAATCTTAAGGTGAACCCGCCTTTAAGGTCAAAGGAAGACGTTAAAGCCTTAAAAGAAGCCCTCAAAGACGGGACAATAGATGTTATTGCTACGGATCATGCCCCACATTTAGACAACGAAAAAGAGAAAGAGTTTAATTATGCTCCATTTGGCATGATTGGATTGGAAACGATGTTGCCCCTTTCAGTGCAAAATCTTATAGATGAAGGATATTTGAACTGGCCGGGATTGATTCAGAAGTTAACCGCTAACCCGGCGAACATTTTAAAATATGACGGGGGGTCATTAAAAATAGGAAAAAACGCGGATGTAGTTATTATTGACCCAGATAAAGATTGGATTTACGATAAAAAAAATATCCAATCTAAAGCGGCCAACTCTCCTTTTATCGGCAGGAAAATGAAAGCGGTTGCGCAGTATGTAATTTGCGCGGGAAAAATTGTTGTAAAAAACGGACAAATAATTTAAACTCATCTTATGAAAACAAAAAAAATCTTGCAGGGGAAAATAATATCAAACAAAAAGATCGTGCCGGATCATTTTGAAATGGCGATACAAAATGAATGGCTTGCGCGAAAAGCTCGACCTGGACAGTTTGTAATGATAAAGGTGCAGGAGAAAAATAACGACCCGCTTCTTAGAATACCTTTAGGCGTGCATTTTACTGAGGAGGATAGGACTCATTTGTTATACAAAGTTGTGGGGCCGGGAACCGCAACTTTGAGCCAAAGGCAAAAAGGAGAAATAGTTTCAATCCTAGGGCCTTTGGGAAATGGGTTTGACTTGAGTAAAAATAGCCCTGACAAGGAAGCGTTAATTGTCGCGGGCGGGCATGGGATAGTTCCGTTATATATGCTTATAAAAGAATTGAGAAAAAAAGGAATAAAAGTAGCGGTTTTTGAGGGGGCGTGCAGTAAGGAACACATCTTATGCGAAAACAGATTAAAGAAAACAGGATCAAAGGTGTTTATCACTACGGAAAACGGGACACAAGGCAAAAAGGGCAGAGTAACGGATGTGTTGGTCGAATACTTAAAGAAATATGAAAAAAACGGAAAACAAAAAAATCTTGGGGAAAAATGTATAATGTTTGTTTGCGGCCCCAAACCAATGATAAAAAGTGTAAACAAAATAGCGGAAAAATTTAAGATAAATACTCAGATTTCTTTTGCCGAATACATGGCTTGCGGGATAGGCGCGTGTCTAGGGTGTGCGATAATGACGGTAGACGGGTACAAAATGACATGTAAAGATGGGCCGGTTTTTGATTCAAAAGAGATTAAATGGGACGCGCAATGACGGATATAAAAATAAAAATTGGAAAGGAAGAATTTAAAAATCCCATTTGGATGGCATCAGGGACGTTTGGATACGGAAAAGAGTTTGAAGACTTTCTAGATATAGAAAAAATTGGCGCGATAATTACAAAGACGGTAACCCTTACCGCCCGAGAAGGAAACAGACCTCCGAGAATTGTCGAAACGCCCGCAGGGTTACTTAATTCTATTGGCTTAGAAAATAAAGGCGCGGACAAGTTTAAAGAAGAGATGTATTCGTATTTAAAAAAGATAAACACAAAAATTATAATTAGTGTAGCTGGCGGGACTGGAAAAGAATATGAAGAGTGTGTGGAAAAACTTTCAGAAAAAAATTTCCCCGA
>JBDRLO010000027.1:0-10127 GCA_043812935.1 Candidatus Omnitrophota bacterium | reverse complement strand
AGACGCGTTCGGCAAGTTTTTTTCAGCAGGATAATGATGTGCTTTTTTCCAGAAACCTGCAAGACGGTATAGAGATAATGCGTATGGAAGACGCTTTGGAAAAGAAGAAAGACGTGCGTAAATATTACGGCAAGGCTTTTAAGGCTTTAAATAAAGAATATCCGCGTAACACTAAAGGCGGATATTTTATCCGCGTAAAAAAAGGGTGCGTAGTAGAGCTTCCTATCCAGGCATGCTTGTTTCTTAAAAAGGAAAACTTTAAACAAAGAGTGCATAACGTTGTAATAGTGGAAGAGGGGGCAAAAGCGTATATTATCACAGGATGCGCCGCGTCTCGCGCGGCAGAAGAAAGTTTTCATTTGGGTATATCTGAATTTTTTGTTCAAAAAGACGGATATCTAAATTTTACAATGATACATTCCTGGAAAAAGGATGTTTCTGTGAGACCTATGAGTATTGCTTTAGTGGATGAGAATGCGAGTTTTATTTCAAATTATGTATGCCTTAAGCCTGTTAGAGAGATCGTTATGTATCCGACTGCTGTTTTGAAAGGCGATTCAGCGCGTGCGAGTTTTAACTCATTAATATTATCGCATCCAAAAACTTTGCAGGATATAGGTTCAAGAGTTATTTTCCAAAAAGAAAATACACAGGCTGAGATTGTTTCAAGAGCCGTGAGCCTGGGCGGGAAAGTTGTAGCAAGAGGGGATTTAAGGGCTGAGGCAAAGGATGTTAAGGCGCATTTGGAATGCAGGGGGTTAGTTATCTCCGAAAAAGGTACAATACACGCTGTTCCGGAACTTGAAACGGTTTTTCGTGACGTGGATTTGTCGCATGAAGCCGCAATTGGGAAAATCAGCAAAGAGGAAATAGAATATTTAAGTTCTCGGGGTATGACAGCCGAAGAAGCTCAGTCAGTCATTATCAGAGGGTTTATGGATGTGGATATTCTTGCGTTACCGGAAATTCTAAAAAAAGAGATAAAAGAACTTGAAGAAAAAACTTTAAAAGGAAGTTTTTAAGGTGAAAAGGTCTTACTAGAGTTGAAAGAATGCGAAATGTTTTATGGTGAAGCAGAACACAACGCGTTTTAACCAGTTTTAATTAAAATGCGATATGTATGTAAAAGCCTGTACAGATTACGGCAGATAATTCATAAGTAGTTTTTTTTAACGATAACAATAGTGTATAATTTACTCTAACTATGAAACTTAAAAAAGAATTAAAATTGCTGGACATTTTTTGTGTGGCGACCGGCGCGATGATTAGTTCCGGCCTGTTTATATTGCCAGGGCTTGCGCACGCGCAAGCAGGGCCGGCTGTGGTTTTATCATATCTTTTAGCCGGTTTTTTGGCTATGACGGGGATGTTAAGTCAGGCTGAACTTGTTTCAGCAATGCCCAAAGCCGGTGGTGATTATTTTTATGTTACACGGAGTATGGGGCCGGCGTTGGGTACAATAGATGGGATTCTTACGTGGATGTCCATCTCTTTAAAAAGCGCGTTCGCGCTTATTGGGATGGCAGCATTCAGCAGCTTATTTATTAGTTTGGATATCAGATTAATAGGCATTATGTTGTGCCTGTTTTTTGTGATAGTGAATATTCTGGGCATTAAAGGTGCCGGGAGATTTCAGGTTGTTTTTGTTGCCGGTTTGCTAATCTTGCTTGTTTTCTACATCATTAAAGGCTTTCCGTCTGTTAGGCTCCAGAACTTTATTCCTTTTTCGCCGAACGGAGGCCTTGCGGTTGTTTCTACCGCCGGTTTTGTATTTGTTTCCTATGGCGGGCTTTTAAAAGTTGCAAGTATTGCCGAAGAAGTTAAGAACCCTGCTAAAATAGTACCGTTAGGTATGATACTTTCACTTTTTGTAACCGTTTTGTTATACGTGGCAGTTGTTTTTGTTACTACCGGTGTTCTTGGAGGCAATGAACTTGATAATTCTCTTACTCCTATTTCAGACGGAGCATTTGTTTTTATGGGTGAATCAGGAAAAATTGTTTTGGGCATAGCGGCAGTTCTGGCTTTTGTTTCAACCGCGAATGCGGGTATAATGGCCGCGGCTAGGTATCCTTTGGCTTTAAGCCGAGACCATCTTTTACCGAAAATGTTCGGAAGGGTAAGCCCTCGGTTTAAAACCCCGGGTATATCAATATTGATTACGGGATTTTTTATAGCTGCGGCTTTATTTCTTGAATTAAATATACTTGTCAAAGTTGCTTCAACTGTGTTGATTTTTACATTTATTTTTTCTTGTCTTTGTGTGATTGTTATGAGAGAAAGTGGAATTCATAATTATCAACCGCGGTTTAAATCTCCGTTTTATCCGTGGATACAGATTGTTGGTGTTTTGGGGTGCTGGATGTTAATTATAAATATGGGTAAAAGTGTTCTTGCCGCGGTGTCTGTCCTTTTTTTGGCGGGATTAGGGGTTTTTTGGTTTTACGGAAGAGTTAGGGCTAAACGGGATTTTGCTCTGTTACATTTAATAGAGAAAATTACAGCCAGAGAGCTTATTGATTTTTCTTTAGAGGCGGAATTAAAAGAAATAATACAGGAACGAGATGGAATAATAAAAGACAGGTTTGATAAAATCATAGAAAAAAGTATTGTTATGGATATTTTGGAGCCGATGGAGATGCATGCTTTTTTCAAAAAAGCTTCGGAAGAAATGTCTGAAAAATTAAAAGTTAATCCGGATCTTATATTAAATTTGCTTCTTGAACGTGAGAAAGAAAGCAGTACTGTTTTAGGCCCGCATCTGGCAATTCCCCATATTATTGTTGAAGGAGCACATACATTTGTTATTTTGCTTGCCAGGTGTAAAAATGGTATTTTGTTTCCTGCGACTAAACAAAAAATTTATACGGTTTTTGTAATCGCGGGAACAAAAGATGAACGGAATTTTCACTTAAGAGCGTTGTCGGCAATTGCCCAAATTGTACAGGACGGGGGTTTTGAAAAAAAATGGATGCAGGCAAAAAATAAAGAAGCGTTAAGAGACATTGTTCTTTTAGGAAAACGTAAAAGAAGTAGTTAATGGTGTAACACGCGGCGCGTAGCAAGTTACACGTTTTTTTGGTATGAAAATGGTATTTTTAAATGGGGACAGCAGCCATGCTATTTGTCAGTTGATATGACGAATGTTAGATCTTGATGTAAAACGCGGTAAGTGTGACATATGTAACCGGCCAACAGGGTAACTTTAAGGAGCACATAACTTATGCGTTAAAGGAAGCATAAGTTATAAGTGCGAATTAAATCCTCGCGAAAGCGGGGATCTAATCAACCGGCAAACTGGTTAACCGGCTAACTGGCCAACCGATAAACCGGCTAACCAATCGGGGAAGGGGAAAGAAATGAAAAAGACTTTATTAGTGGTTCTTGTTAACCGAAGAAAAGAGGAAGCTCCGACGGTTCAAAAAATTCTTACTGGTTGGGGATGTATAATCAAGACCAGACTCGGTGTTCATGACGGTGTTTTGGATAACTGCACAAATACCGGTCTTATTATTCTTGAACTGGTAGGGGATGATGCTAAAAACAAAGAGTTAGCCCATAAACTGGATATTCTTAACGGTGTAAACGCGAAACTTGTTGAGCTTTCAGTAGAGGAATAAACGCTCCAAATCATTATTTTCTGCCGGGCTTTGCCAATTTTTCAAAAATAAACCCGGCAGAAAAATTTCCACTTGACAGAATTCCATGAGCGCGGTATTATGCTTCCTACAATCGTTACAAATTTCACGAATTTTATTAATGAAAAACATTTCAAGTAAAACAGTTTCGCGGGTTCTTTTATATGTAAGGACGCTTGAATCCCTTATTAGGGAAAACAAGTGTATGGTTTCTTCCGGTGAACTTGCTCGGATCACTGGTCTTACGGATGTCCAGATAAGAAAAGATATTTCAAATTTCGGAAAAGTAGGTACTCCGAGAGTGGGGTATAACGCGCTGGAACTAAAAAATATTCTGGAAGAGTTTATCCTGCAGAAAAAAGTGATAAGAATAATCCTTTTCGGCGCGGGCAATCTGGGAAAAGCTATCCTGAAATACGCGGGTTTTGGAAAACAGAAACTTGAAATAGTTGCCGCGTTTGACAAGGATAAGAAAAAAATCGGAAAAACCGTTAATGGTGTTAAGGTTCATTCTTTTGAAAAGGCGCCTTTTGTAATAAAGAAAAACATCGCTGATATCGGTGTTATAGCCGTTCCGAAGGAAACAGGGCAGGAAGTCGCGGATTTGATTGTTTCTTCCGGAATAAAAAGTATAGTGAATTTCGCGCCGATCTCGTTGAAAGTGCCAAAAGAAATTCATGTTAGAAATATCGATTTGGCAATAGAGTTTCTTTCAGCTTATTGCGATGCGCGTGTTTAGTTTAGGCCCGGAGAGGGTTATACGAAATAAAGTTTATAAAAAAAACAAAGATGGAGAAAATTATGCAGCCGATTTGTTCTGTGGAAAAAGTAATTGAAAAAGACGGGAAGAAAATAGTTGTGTGTGATGATACCCGGTCGCAGCTTCTTAAACTTTTGCAGGAAGCTCAAGATAAAAAAGGGTATATATCTGATAAAGATATGCAGGAAATTGCGGATATTTTAGATATTCATCCTGTTGAAGTTTATTCAGTGGTAACGTTTTATTCGTTTTTAACGGATAAAAAGAAGGGACAGCATGTTATCCGTATAAGTAATTGTATGCCTAATGAAATGGCGGGAAGCAAAGAAATAATCAAAGCTTTTGAAGATGAACTGAAAATTAAACTTGGTGAAACGACAAAAGACGGGTTGTTTACAGTTGAAATGACAGGGTGTATAGGTATGTGTGACCAGGCTCCGGCAATAATGGTGGATGATAAATTAGTTGGCAATGTTGACGCCGGAAAAGTTAAGAAGATTATAAGCGAATTAAAACAAAAATAAGGAGCAAAGGATTATGTCCAAGAGACAAGGGCCAGTAATATTTAGTGATATTGAATCATACGCGGGTTTAAAAAACGCGGTAAAAATAGGTGATAGCAAAGCTATTTTAGACCTTGTTGCCGAATCGAATCTTAGAGGAAGAGGCGGCGCGGGGTTTCCTACCGGATTAAAGTGGAAATTGGTATTTGATACTCAGGCTGATAAAAAATTTGTTATTTGTAACGCCGATGAAGGTGAGCCGGGTACGTTTAAAGACAGAGTTCTTCTTGCGGAATACTCTAAAATTGTGTTTGAAGGCATGGCAATAGCCGGATTAGCCATAGGCGCGAATGCCGGATTTATGTATTTAAGAGCCGAATATAAATCATTGCTTCCTGTAATCGAAAAAGTTTTAGTTGATATGCGCGCGGACGGCGCTCTCGGGAAAAGCATAATGGGTAAAGAAGGTTTTGATTTTGATGTCGAAATCAGATTAGGAGCGGGAGCCTATGTTTGCGGAGAAGAAACAGCTTTGATCGAATCGCTTGAAGGCAATAGGGGGGAACCGAGAAATCGGCCGCCGTTTCCCGTAAATACCGGTTTTGAGGGGTATCCGACAACGGTAAATAATGTTGAAACGTTTGCGGTAATTCCTCATATCCTGGCGAAAGGCGCGGATTGGTTTAAGGGCATCGGAACTGAAAAATCTTCCGGGTCAAAATTGATCAGCGTATCAGGAGACTGCGAAAATAAAGGCGTGTATGAAATTCCTTATGGTACAAGTTTAGATGAAATCCTTAAAATGACGGGTACTTCCGATGCCAAAGCAATTCAAGTTGGCGGTGCTAGCGGCGTGTGTGTCCCGAAAAAGGATTTTGCGCGAAAAATAGCGTTTGAAGATCTTTCAACAGGAGGATCTGTGATTATTCTAGGGAAAGACATAAACCTTATGGATATGATTGAAAACTTTTTGGAATTTTTTAAAGAAGAATCCTGCGGGCAGTGTACCCCTTGCCGTGAAGGCATCCCGGTTTATTTAGAAGCAGTCAAATCTATAAAAGCCGGAAAATGCACTGAAGAATATTTGCAGGATCTTGTATCTCTCGCTGAAACAATGCAGTGTTCTTCTAAATGCGGGCTTGGACAGTCTGTTCCAAACGCTTTTATTTCTGTTATAGAAAATTTTAAAAATGAGTATAAATTATTGAAAAAAATAAAAGAGGAGAAAGTATTCAATGGCTAATGAACCTTTTGCAAAGAGTACATCAAGAGCGCCGATAAGTCAAAGGGCGCATCAAGTGGAAAAAAGAGATAAAACAGGCGAAGAAGTTATGGTAACAGTTACCATAGACGATATTAAGCTTGAAGTGCCTATGGGGACAACTATACTCGAAGCGGCAAAAATGATTAATATCAAGATCCCGACGTTATGTTATCATGCTGATCTTTGCCTTGCCGGAGTTTGCCGGGTTTGTGTTGTGGAAGTGGAAGGTGAAAGAACATTACAAGCGTCTTGTTCTTATCCAATATCGCGCCCAATAAATGTGAAAACGTATTCTTCCAGAGTGCGACATGCCAGAAAAAACATTCTATATCTGCTTTTAAGGAATCACTATGGCGAATGTTATTCCTGTGCGCGCAATAATAATTGCGAGCTCCAAACTTTAGCGAAAGAATATGGTGTTACTACATACAAGTTCGGACATACGGATAAATCGCGTTATGAAGATGACATTTCAAGTTATGCGGTAGAACGCGATATGGACAAATGCGTGTTATGCCGCCGTTGTGTAAGAACCTGTATAGACCTTCAGGAAGTAGGCGTTCTGGAAGCAATAAACCGTGGTACAGATACAAAGATAGCAACATATCTGGATAAGCCGTTAGCGGAAGTTGTATGTATAAATTGCGGCCAATGCATTAATAGGTGCCCTACCGGCGCTCTTAAAGCAAAGGATCCCGCGGAAGAAGTGTGGAGAGCGATCGATGATCCTAAAAAGCATGTAGTTATACAGACAGCGCCGAGTCCAAGAGCGGCAATTGGTGAAGAATTCGGGCTTCCGGCAGGAACGAGTGTAACTAAAAAATTAAACACAGCGCTTAAAAGAGTAGGGTTTGATAAAGTTTTTGATACAAATTTTACGGCAGATCTTACAATTATGGAGGAAGGGACAGAGCTTCTTCTGCGGCTTAAAAGCGCGCTTGTAGATAAAGATGAAAAAGTTAAACTTCCGCTTTTTACGTCATGTTCACCTGGATGGGTAAAGTTTATAGAACATTTTTATCCTGAAAAACTTGGTCACCTTTCGACGGCTAAAAGCCCTCAACAGATGTTTGGTGCCATTGTCAAAACCTGGTATGCTCAAAAGAATAATATTGATCCAAAAGATATTGTAAGTGTATCTTTGATGCCTTGTTCGGCTAAAAAGTTTGAATGTGAGCGTCCTGAGATGGATGATTCAGGATACAAAGATGTGGATTACGCGCTTACAACACGTGAACTTGCAGGCATGATTAAGGAATGCGGGTTAGATTTGCCTAATCTTCCGGATTCTGATTTTGATGATCCGTTAGGGATCGGTACCGGAGCCGCGCTTATTTTTGGTGCGACAGGTGGAGTTATGGAAGCGGCGATAAGAACGGCGTATGAATTGGTAACAGGAGAAGAAGTTCCTTTTGAAAAGCTGAGAGTTGAACCTGTTCGAGGAATGGAAGGCATAAGAAGAGCTTCTCTGCCGATAAAAAAAGCGGTTCCAGCTTGGAAATTTTTAGAAGGAGCTGAACTTAAAGTTATGGTCGCGCATGGAACTGCAAACGCGAAAAAGGTCATGGAAATGCTTACCCGCGGTGAACTGAGTGATTATCATTTCATAGAGATCATGGCGTGTCCGGGTGGATGTATAGGGGGAGGCGGACAGCCTATTCCGACAAGTCCGGAAATACGTGAAGCGCGCGCAAGAGCCATATATGCTGAGGATGAAGGGCTTCCGATTAGAAAATCGCATGAAAACCCGATTGTAAAAGAAATATATAAAGAGTTTTTAACCGAAGGTCCATGCGGACATTTGAGCCATAAGTTACTTCATACAAAGTATACAGAACGCGGCAAATGGATCGGCGAAAAGCTTTCGAAATAGTTTAAAAAATAGATACCTGCGGTAAGGAGTATTTACTCTGATCCAAAAGGGGCTAGGAATATAAAAAAAGGACAGCTGTTTATTCCCTAACTCCGAAAAATAGGCAGCTGTCCTTTTTTTATATTAGTTAGCCGGTCCTTCGACGCAGTCGCTTCGCGACTTTGATTAGCCAGTTCGGTGGTTTATTGACGTAGGGACAGGCCCCCGTGCCTGTCCGTTACATGTTGTGCGTTTGCGCGGTATGTAACACGTTGCATGTAACACGTTATGCCGGTTAGTTGGTTAGCCGGTTAGCCGGTTGACCAGTTGTTTACTGTAGGGACAGGCCCCCGTGCCTGTCCGTTAGACCGTGTGACGTGATGCGTGTCATGTGTTAGCTGAGAGAAAGGAAAATAATGAATAAAAGACTTGGGTTTGTCGGAATAATAGTGGAAGACCGTCAGAAAAACGCTTCACAAATTAATAATATACTTTCGAATTTTGGAGATAAAATATTGTCACGAACAGGGATGCCTTATAAGCAGAGAGGATGCAGTATTATTACTTTAATAGTAGAGGCAACAACGGATGAAATAGGTTCCCTTTCCGGAAAGTTAGGGAATGTTAATGGAGTAACTGTTAAGTCAGCTTTAAGCAAGGAGTAAATAACTATGAAAACCGCGCCAAAATCAGTTCGTTTACAAATAGGTCTTTTTGGAAGGACAAATGTGGGAAAATCAAGTTTTCTTAATTATGTCCTGGGGCAAGATATGTCAATAACCTCGCCTGTTCCGGGAACAACCACGGATATTGTTGAGAAAGCCATGGAGTTTCTTCCTGTAGGGCCGGTTGTGTTTTTAGATACAGCCGGGGTTGATGATGTATCGTCTCTTTCGGTGAAACGTATGGAGAAAACTAAAAAAATTTTTGACCGGTCGGATATTATTTTATTGATAACTGAACCGAATGTATGGGGTGAGTACGAAGAAGAAATTTTTGTTCAGGCAAAAAAAAGAAACACCCCGGTTATCATAATTGTAAATAAAATAGATTTAACTTCACCTGATAGTGTTTTTATTGATTTAATAAAAACACAAACCGGCCGCGTTGTTTTTTGTTCATGCGCGGACTCCGTAAATAGAGAAGAGCTTATAAAATCGTTGAAAGAGCATGTTGTGGAAATTTGCCCGACGGATTTTATAAAACCAAATTCGCTTATGAAAGGCATAGTCCCTTCAGGAGGTGTAGCGGTTTTAATCGTCCCCATTGATATGGAAGCGCCAAAGGGCAGGATTATTCTTCCCCAGGTGCAGGCTATACGCGATGCTCTTGATAATGATAGTTCTGCTTTTATTGTTAAAGAAAACGGTTATAAAAATGTTTTAAACAGTTTAAAGAAGCCCCCTGATATTGTTATCTGCGATTCACAGGTTGTAAAAAAAATGGTAGAGGAAACCCCTGATTATGTAAATTGCACTACTTTTTCTATTTTGTTTGCCCACAACAGAGGCAATCTGGAGCCCGCCGCGGCATCTGCAGCAGCAATAAAAAATTTGCGGCCAAAAGACAAGGTTCTTATTCTTGAAGCCTGCAGTCATCACCCTATAGAAGACGATATCGGCAGAAAAAAAATACCTGCATGGCTAAGTGAATATGTAGGCGGGGATTTGGATATAGATGTTTATGCCGGGAGAGATTATCCTGACGATTTTAGCGGATATAAACTTGTTATACATTGCGGCGGGTGTATGATTACAAAGCGTGAAACATTTTTCCGGTACGAAAGGGCAAAAAAAGCTGGAGTGCCGATAACAAATTATGGGGTGTGTATTTCGTTTCTTGCCGGTGTTCTTAGCCGTGTATTAGCGCCGTTTCCGTCAGCGTTAGAAGCCTATATAAGTGATTGATCAGTTAGTAGGGACAGGCCCCCGTGCCTGTCCGTTACATGTTGTGCGTTTGCGCGGCATGTTACACGTTGCATGTAACACGTTATGCCGGTTAGTTGGTTAGCCGGTTGACCAGTTGTTTACTGTAGGGACAGGCCCCCGTGCCTGTCCGTTACATGTTGTGCGTTTGCGCGGTATGTAACACGTTGCATGTAACACGTTAT
>JBDRLO010000026.1:0-16669 GCA_043812935.1 Candidatus Omnitrophota bacterium | reverse complement strand
AGGAAAAAACGTAACAGCGGATTATATTATGCGTAAAGATATTCCGCCTGTGAAAGTAAATGAAAAGCTTCATATTGTACAAAAAATGATGCAAAATTATAGTACACATGCAATGCCGGTTCGAAGAAACGACGAAATAGTTGGAATTGTGACCCTGGATGATATAAACAGGATCTATGTAATAATGAATGAAGATTAATTGTTTAATCGTTTTGTCTATGTATGGACAGCCCCTCGTGCCTGTCCATAAATGAAAGAGATCAGAACCAAAAGCGTAAGGAAAGCCCCCCGTGCCTGTCCATAATTGAAAGAGATCAGAATAAAAAGCGTAGGGACAGGCCCCCGTGCCTGTCCCTAAATGAAAGAGATCAGAACAAAAAGCGTAAGGACAGCCCCCCGTGCCTGTCCGTAATTGAAAGAGATCAGAACAAAAAGCGTAAGGACAGCCCCCCGTGCCTGTCCATAATTGAAAGAGATCAGAACAAAAAGCGTAGGGACAGGCCCCCGTGCCTGTCCGTAATTGAAAGAGATCAGAACAAAAAGCGTAGGGACAGACCCCCGTGCCTGTCCATAATTGAAAGAGATCAGAACAAAATGCGTAGGGACAGGCCCCCGTGCCTGTCCATAATTGAAAGAGATCAGAACAAAATGCGTAGGGACAGGCCCCCGTGCCTGTCCGTTATGAACAACACGGGTGTGAACCGTGTTTCGTGTTACATTATTTTATTATGAAACAATATATTATTAAACGATTGTTATTAATTATTCCGATGCTTATTGGTATTTCTTTTATTCTGTTTGTTATAATGCATTTGGCGCCGGGCGATCCTACGGCTATAAAGTATGGTCTGAATACCGAAGTTTCTGAAACTGCTCGATTAAGTTTTAATAAAATGTATGCATTGGATAAACCGGTTTTAGTGCAATATGGCATATGGATGAAAAAGTTTTTTTCTTTGGATTTCGGCACATCATTTGTGGACGGGCGGCCAGTAATTTCAAAAATACTTTCGCGTCTTCCGGCAACTTTACTTTTACAGCTGGTTTCGCTTTTTGTAATTTTTTGTATTGCAATTCCGATTGGGATGATAAGCGCAATGAAAAAGGGTTCCTTATTTGACCGCGTAACAACAATTCTGGTGTTTATCGGTTATGCAATGCCCGGGTTCTGGCTCGCGTTATTGTTAGTTTTTTTGTTTGGTTTTCAGCTAAATTGGTTTCCAATCTCAGGGATGAATCCATGGTATTCGGAATATTTGAATAGTTTTGATAAGTTAAAAGATCTTGCTTGGCATTTGGTTCTACCGGTTACTGCCACGGTTGCCGGTTCTTTAGCGGCTTTATCACGGTACACGCGTTCGAGTATGCTGGAAGTTATGTCAGAAACATATGTTTTGACCGCGCGGGCAAAAGGGCTTACTGATAAACGTGTAATGTGCGCGCATATTTTCAGAAACGCGCTTTTGCCGATAGTTACCATAGCAGGATTAACGTTACCGGTATTAATTTCGGGCAGTTTTATATTTGAAACCATATTTGCCTGGCCGGGAATGGGGCGGCTTGGTTACGAAGCGATAATGAATTATGATTATCCTGTTGTTATGGGGGTGGGAGTTATCGCGGTATTTTTAACTCTAATAGGCATTTTTTTGTCTGATGTTTTTTATGCGGTGGTTGATCCGAGAATACGGTTAACCGGTTGACCAGTTAGCCGGTTACGCCGGTTGGCCGGTTATGCCGGTTAGCCAGTTAATTGACAGGCCTTGCCATGTACCCTATGTGGTACATGGCCCCCGTGCCTGTCCGTAATTGAAAAATCCGGGAAGTAAACCGTAGGGACAGGCCCCCGTGCCTGTCCGTTAACGTTTAAGAATAATAAGATATTATGAAGAGAATAGTTTTTAGCATAATAATAATTTTAGTGATGGCGGGCGGTGCTGTTTTCGCGCCGCAAATTACGAATTATGATCCTTTGAAAATGGATCTTTCTTCTGAAGTAAGGCTTCAGCCACCTTCAATGGAACATTTTTTCGGGACAGATAATCTTGGCCGGGATGTTTTTAGCCGTATGATGTATGGCGGCCGTGTGTCTTTGAGTGTAGGTTTTATAGCTGTTATTATATCTCTTGTAATCGGGGTTTTTTTGGGAGGTATAAGCGGTTTTTTCGGTGGTTGGGTTGACGCGTTTATTATGCGGTTAGTTGAAGTTATGTATTCACTCCCGACATTTTTTTTAATAATGATGGTTATAACATTTTTAGGGCCGAGTATAATTAATGTTATGGTTATAATTGGGTTGACGAGTTGGGCAGGCCTTTGCAGGTTGGTTAGAGCTGAATTCTTAAGCTTAAAAGAAAGAGATTTCGTGTATTCGGCGCGGGTCCAGCGGGTTTCTGATTTTCGTATAATATTCAGGCATATTCTTCCAAATGCTATGGGGCCGGTATATGTAACCGCGACACTTAGTGTGGGAACAGCTATTCTTGTTGAAAGCGCGTTGAGTTTTCTTGGATTAGGAGTACAGCCTCCTGCCGCAAGCTGGGGCAATATTTTAACAGCGGGGAAAAGCTATATTGATTATGCCTGGTGGCTTACGGTTTTTCCTGGATTTGCAATACTTTTAACGGTTTTGAGTTTTAATCTTTTGGGGGAAGGCCTGCGAAAAATAATTGATCCTAAATTAGTTGAAGAAAAGTATTCTGATAAAACAAGGTTAGCTGAAAATGATGCAGGATAAAAAGCTTGAAGTAAAAAATTTAAGACTAAGTATCGGAAATAAACAGATCGTTGATGATGTGAGTTTTGATTTGTTTTCCGGACATATTACCGCTCTTGTGGGAGAGTCAGGAAGCGGTAAAACATTAACCGGGCTTTCTATTCTACGATTGTTTCCCAATAGTGTTGTTTGTAAAAACGGCTATATTATATTTGAAGGTAGAAACCTTTTTGATCTTTCGGCGGAAGAGATGAGAAAAATCAGAGGCAACAAAATCTCAATGGTTTTTCAGGAACCGTTTACCGCTATGAATCCGGTCATGCGTGTCAGCCGCCAGATATCAGAAACGATTGAGGCTCATCAGAAGTGTTCCAGGGGAACTGTCAAAAAAAGGCTGGAAGAACTGATAAATATGGTTTGTCTTTCATCTGATGTTTTATTGAAATATCCGCATGAACTTTCAGGCGGTATGCGGCAGCGCGCTATGTTAGCAATGATGCTTGCGTGTAACCCGGAGATCTTAATTCTAGATGAACCTACAACCGCGTTAGATGTGTCTGTACAGAAAGAAATTCTGGAACTTATTAATACTATACGCAAACAAAGAAATTTGTCAGTTCTTTTTATTACCCATGATTTTTCAGTAGTAAATATGATTGCTGACGATGTATGTGTTATGAAAAGCGGAAAAATAGTGGAAAAAGGAACAAAAGAATCTGTCTTAAATAATCCGCAGCATGAATATACCCAAGCGTTGATTTCGTGTGTCCCAAAACTTGGAGATACTCGAAAAAGGCTGCCGGTTAGTCGGTTTACCGGTTGACTCGTTTGTTAATGTAGGGACAGGTCTTACCATGTACCCTGTGTGGTACATGGCCCCCGTTGAAGATAGATAAGTAGGGACAGGCCCCTGTGCCTGTCCGTTATTAAAAAAAGAAACTATGAATATGATCGAAGTTGAAGACATTAAAAAATACTTTTACAAAAAAGGTATTTTTTGTAGAGAAAAAAAAGAGCCCGTAAGAGCTGTGGATAACGTGAGTTTTACAGTTCAAAAAGGAAAAACCTTTGGATTGGTAGGTGAATCAGGGTGTGGTAAATCCACACTTGCAAAAATTATTGTGGGGATACTTGTTCCTGATGCAGGCACGGTTTATGTAAAGGGAGAAAAAGATATTGTTTTTCAGGATCCGTATGGTTCTTTGAACCCGCGCATGACCATATTCCAAATAGTTGCGGAACCTCTTGTAGTTCGTAAGGTTAAAAAACGTAATATAGAAATGAGTGTCAAAGAAATTTTGAACATGGTTAGACTGGATTATAAGATGTGTAAGGATAAATATCCTCACCAGTTTTCCGGCGGCGAAAGGCAGCGAATAGCAATTGCGAGGGCATTAATTCACAAACCGGATTTAGTCGTTCTTGATGAACCTGTTTCAAGTTTGGATGTGTCAATCCAGGCCGGTATATTGAATTTGCTGAAAGATTTACAAGAAAGTCTTAATTTGACCTATATTTTCATTTCTCATGATCTTCGCGTTGTGGAATTCATGTCGGATACGGTTGCTGTTATGAAAGATGGAAAATTTCTCGAAACAGCCACGAGTGATGAAATTTATCGTTCGCCGAAGAATGTTTATACCCGTTCTTTGCTTGATTCAATTCCAAAAATGTAACTTACAAACAGTTTCTGTAGTGATGTTAATCCAAAAATGTCTAGTATTTTCTCCAATGTTAGTCTAATAAAAATTCAAAATATATCAGCAGGAAGTTTTTTCTTGCGGAATATCGCACGATATGGTAATATCTAGATCATTGTTAACTTATAAAAACCTATATTTCGCATGCTTAAACCTTCTAATACATTTATTTTTAAAATTATATCAATTATTCTGATTAATATGTTTTTTGTTGATATTACGGCTGGGCCGATTTGTCCCGAGAATTATGATTTTTCAAAGGATACTCTGCAGGTTCCGTTTATGTCTAAGAATATCGTTTTACCAGTTGATGAGAGTAAAAAGAGACAGATAACTTTGGAAAAAGTGTTTATTGCTAAACTGCTTGCAAAAAACCAAGGGGCAAGTGCTTTGCAGATTAATACTTGGCTTGATGATTGGTATATATTTACGGATAAAACCAGAATTTTGAATGTTATTAATGATCCGGTTCAAAGTGGTTCAGGATGGGAAGTGAAAGCGAAAATTCTTGCAGGACCTGATGCAGATAAAATTTTCGCAATAAATTCAACGCTTTCGGCGGTTAATCTGTCAGGAGATTCAAAATCTAAAAAAGAAGCTGATCATGAAAAATTACAGCAATATTTTCCAGACAAAATTTCAGAAATCAAAAATTTTCTTGGTATACAAAATATTTATTCTGTTGAAACCAAGTTAGTGCGGGAAAAGGATGAAGAGGGAGGGGATGTTATTCTATTTATGCTTAATACGGAAATTGGACAAATTGATTTTTATGCAAAGTTTCGTTTTGAATCTGATTTAAAGGAGCGTGTTATAAAAAATTTTGAGCCTAATCCGGTTTATTTTTTGGAATCTGATAATGATGATGTTGTCAGATATAAAGTAGAATATGAGGCTGGAAAATATTCTCCGGAATTGAGACAATCTCGTATGAATCCTACTACGTTAGAATTTAAGCTGACATTGGAAACTTCAAAGGCCGGTATTTCTCCTCCAAGTTGTATTGTTTCTGATACGTTGCTGATTCGTAAAATTGAAGGCATATCATTAGAGGATATTTCGCACACTAGTGAGTGGATGCAATTCTTTTTGGCGCATGAAGAACATTTTATGAAAGAAATTGGAAAAGTTTATCGCAAACTTAATAATGAATTGGGAATAATGCATATTGACATCAAGTTGAAGCATATTTTCATTACAAAAGAAGGACGCGTATATTTACTAGATTTTGGTACAAAAGGAGAAGAAGGTCCGCTCAGTTCAAGAATTGGGCCGGGTTGTTGGTTCAGTAAAAACGAGGATTATAATAGGCTCAATTTTGAACTTACAAAAATTAAAACTGAAACTTCAAAAGATTTATACAAGAAAAGGTTTGAAGAAGGTTATTCTAATGAAAATGCCGGCGAACTTGGTTTTGTTCCCAAGCTTTCTTCTAACGAAGATGAAAAAGAGGGTCAAAAGGACGTTTCTTACAGGAATCCAACGGGATCTGATAAAAAAATATCAGCAACTGTGCGGCAAAAGCGTAAAATACGGCGGGTTATAAATGTAGCTGATGAAATAATAGCAAATATAGATTTCAAAGATATACAATCCAAAAATAGAGATTTTTTTGTGAGTAAGGTATTCGATGGAGTAAAACCTTTTTTGAAACCTGCCGGGATAAGTGTTCCGGATGAGAAAGATTATAGGACAAAAAATTTTCCTAAGCTTATTTTGGATGACGTTGGGAGTTATTATATTCCGTGCGGATGGTATGATAAAGCCTTTGCAGGGGCAAATATTAGAAACTGGAAGCAAAACCTGTATGCTAGACGGATAATAGATACCCAGCTTTCGGTATATTTAGGGCTTTTAGAACTTCTTTTGATAAGAGAGAGTATATTGGAGAATCCTGATTCTCCATTGGGAAGTGATATTTTGCACAGGATACTTAACGTTCATGGTATAGACGTTATAAAAGCAATTCTGGACAAAGCTAAGATTTTTAATGAATATGAAGAAATTAGAGACTGGCTTTGCGATCCGCTACAAAAGATATTTTTTGATAGTGAACAGCCCCTTGAAATTAATGAACTTAAGAGAGCTGCAAGAGCTTATACTTTTATCACGAGGGAAGAAATGCCTCTGAATAAGATTAACACGATAGAAGATTTTATAGAGAGGAATGAGTTTAGCACAATGTGCGCTGTACTTATTAATCTAGGACTTGGATGCAAAGAAAATTTTATAGAGAATAAATTAGATGCTCTCAAATCTAGTATGAACGAGATTCTTGGTTTGAGCAAATTTGACAAAAAGACGAAGGATGCCTATTTTTGTTTTTTTAATACCATAAAAAAGTTGTCCGTCGAAAATGGGGGCTTAACTTTTAATGTTTTGATCAACGGTAACTTGTACTATGTTCGAGTTCAGCAGAAGGAAAGAGAAGGAAAGGATGCGGATGCGTTTTATCCCATTTTTACAAAAGAATTCTATGGCAAATATAAGATATCGGTTATGAAAACAAAAAAAGAATCGGTAGGCGGCGTATTTAAAAATGTCCAGAGCAGTATGAAAAATAGGATTGAAGAGATAAGGGGTAAAGTAAATATAAAACCTGAATTTTTATTTCAACAAACCGAATTTCCGCAAGTGGAAGATAAGTCTTGGATAAATTTTCTGGAAGGGTTAAGAGGGAGGGAAGAAACAACTATAGTTGAAAAAGACGGTATTATTAAGTTAAGGATCGGGAATATCCCTGTTGAGATAGCGGTTAAAAAAGCAGAAAGTGAAGTACCGTCCAGTTTTTCTGGAGAGTTGACGGCAATATGGGCAGGGTCCATCCTAGGGGGATGGATAACCCTTTTTCCAGGCGAGAGTTATCAAGTAGCGTGGTTTTTGCAAAAAACAAAGAATGCCGAGATAAGGTCATTAGTTTCTGGACACAAAACTGGCCAGGATTCATTTTTTTGGAGCGGCGATGAAAGAAAGCATCAACTAGAAAAATATTATAAGCCGGTACATCATGCAATAATTGAATGGATTGAAAAACTTTTTTTAAATAAAAAGATTTTGGACAGGCCAATAGAAGTGTTTGATCCTGCGTGTGGACCCGGCTACGCGCTGACGCGAATTAAAAAAGCATATTCCAAGCATCAGCTAAACATGAGCGTATACGGAAGTGACGGGGCCTCGAAAATGGTGAATGCCGCAAAGGAAAATTTTGAAAAAGCAAACTTAAGTCCGGATAGGATCCAGGAAGTTGCTTTTTCTTCCGTGCCGAAAACATACGATGGGAAGTTTTTTGATTTAGTGCTGGCTTCTGGTGCGATTAATATCGACGTAGTTGCTTGTGGTGCTGAGACGAAAGTATTAGAGTATTTTGAGAAGGTTTTGAGTCCCGGCGGGTATATTATTGTTACAGGAATAACATGGACGCGGTTAGATAGCCATGATTTTAAAAACATGGGGTTTGAATTAGTAAATCACAATTTCATTGAACAGCGCAGCGGTACAGGATTTCAGTTTTATGTTCTACGAAAACCTTTGAATCCCGATGACATCATTGAAGGGCTTTGTGATGAAATTTCAAACTTTAGTAAGAAAAAGTTTTATAATTTTGTACAGTCAGATTGTATGAGGATGGGTGTAGAAGCAAAGGCTGAGAAGATAATAAATCTCGTAAGAGTATTGGTTGAGAATGAAGTTGCCTTAGGTCCGATTCAAAAATTAAGTATAGTGAAGGCAATCGAAAAATCTGATTTAGGAAAAGAGGTTTCCGGTTTAATACTGTCCAAGTTGAATTGTTCTGATGAAGAAAATACTAGCTTTTCAGGGAAAGAAAAAAAACGTAATAGCAGAGTCGCGGAACTTTTTAAAGTAGTAAACAAATACATGGATCAGGAGAGAGACTTAGTTTCCGGGATACCGATTGATATTGTTGTAGATTTGTCTTTGATTCCAAAATGTGATTTGCGGGAAAATATGGAAGACTGGGCGCATCTTATACTCTTGTGTGAACAGTTTAAAAATGTAAATTTTGT
The DNA here is from genome assembly GCA_043812935.1 of Candidatus Omnitrophota bacterium. Lineage (GTDB taxonomy): Bacteria > Omnitrophota > Gorgyraeia > Tantalellales > Tantalellaceae > JBDRNE01. The sequence goes on along the minus strand of JBDRLO010000026.1, from coordinate 8,228 downwards.
TTTCAAAAATTATTTTGACTTGATTGACAAAGAAAAAATGTCGTCATATTTAAAAGATGCTATTAATAATGCCCCAAATTTGAAAAAAGATAAAATAATGAATAAATTAAAAAAATCTGTTAAAGAAAACGCAAAGTTTTTTGGAATTAACAAAAATGATATGTTATCGTTAGAAAGACGCATTAAAACAGAGCTGACTTTGCAGGATGCGAATGAACCAAAATCAATCGAGATACCTATAACCTCAAAAGAATTATTAGAATGGTTCAGAAAAGAAAAGATTGAATTGAAAGACAATCAATATCCTGTTGCTATGGAAGGACTTGTAACCGAAGAGAATGAAGACAGTTTATTGAGAGATTTTGGAACTGCGTTAATAACCGGATTAGCAAAAGCTGTGCTTGTAATCGAAAAGCGCAGGTTCGAAAAGAATGATGACAAAGATAACCAGTCTTTTTCAGATGTCAAAAATAAAATGCTTCTTAAGATCAATAGACTGTATAGCAGTTTTAAAAAAGGTGCACGATTAGATGAAAGTCTCTTATTGCGTATGATAGATTCAAGCCCGGTTCATCGGCTTAACCGCGCCATTGACTTGGCAATACCACTTCTTCCGTCAGCAGAACCTGGGATAAACGCGCGGCGCCGGATGCATGAAAACATCAGATTTTTCCTGAGATTTGTATAATGCGGGCTAAATGTGTTGATTTTGCCATAAAAATTTGATAAACTGCCTTCTATATTTTTCAAATATAGTTTATGAAATGGTCTATTAATATCTTGACCGGAGATTTTCCATCTGGTGGACGGCTCCGCAAAAGGTGTTTATAGTCCGCTGATAAATGGAGAAAATTAATGGGATATACAATAACTGAAAAAATATTATTAGCACATGCGCCCGGAGTTAAAGAAATAACTCCCGGAGATTTTATTAAGGCAAAAATTGATTTGTGTCTTGGAAATGATATTACAAGCCCAATTGCCATAAAGGAATTTCGAGAACTGGGCAGAAAAAAAGTTTTTAACCAGCAACGTGTTATTTTAGTGCCTGATCATTTTCTTCCGGCAAAAGATATGAAGAGCGCAAATCAGGCAAAAATGCTTAAAGATTTTGCCGAAGAGTTCAAAATCGCCAATTATTTTGAACTGGGAGAAATGGGCGTGGAACATGCGTTACTTCCGGAACGCGGTCTTATAATGCCTGGAGATCTTATGATTGGTGCGGATTCTCATACTTGTACTCATGGAGCGCTTGGAGCGTTTGCTACGGGTGTTGGGTCGACTGATCTGGCCTATGCGATGGCGTTTGGAGAATGCTGGCTCAAAGTCCCGGAAACGATTCAGCTTAGGTTTACAGGTAAACCTAAAAAATGGGTTGGAGGAAAAGACCTTATTCTTCACGCTATAGCTGACTTAGGAGTTTCGGGTGCACTTTATAAATCGCTTGAATTTACTGGAAGCACCATTGAGGAGCTTCCTATGGAAGATCGGCTTACGATGTGTAATATGGCTATTGAAGCCGGAGCTAAAAACGGAATAATCGAACCGGACAAAATAACTGAAAAGTACGTAAAAGATGCTATAAAAAAATATAAACCTTTTCGCACGGCATATAAATTATTTAAAAGCGATAAAGACGCAGTTTATTCCGATGTAAGAGAATATAACGTATCTAAACTTGAACCTGTTGTAGCTTTGCCGCATTTGCCTTCAAATGGCAAACCCGTAAGTGAAGTGGAAAATGTAAAGGTTGATCAGGTAGTTATCGGATCTTGTACCAATGGCAGGATAAGCGATTTGAAACAAGCAGCGGCAGTACTTAAGAACAAAAAAGTGCGGCCAGGGGTAAGGCTTGTTGTTATTCCGGCAACCCAGGCGATTTATTTAGAAGCCGTCAAAGAAGGATATGCGGAAATTTTTGTACGTGCGGGAGGCGTATTCTGCACTCCAAGTTGTGGCCCGTGTTTGGGCGGGCATATGGGCATTTTGTCCAAGGGAGAAGTTGCTGTTGCAACTACCAATAGGAACTTTGTGGGACGTATGGGCCATCCGAAAAGTTTTGTTTATCTGGCGAACCCAGCTATTGCGGCGGCCAGCGCAGTTAAAGGAATGATAACACATCCTTCAAAGCTTTAAAATAATAAAGGTTATTTTTATACAATTGACAGGAGGCAAACAGTTATGAAACTTAAGGGTAAAGTTCATAAGTTCGGAGATAATATAAATACTGATGAAATAATTCCGGCGAGGTATTTAAACACGTCTGACCCGCAGGAATTAGCCAAATATTGCATGGAAGACGCGGATCCGGATTTTATGAAGAAAATACAAAAGAACGATGTTATTGTTGCCGGTGAAAATTTTGGATGCGGATCCAGCAGGGAACACGCACCAATAGCGATAAAAGCCGCGGATATTTCATGTGTTATTGCAAAAAGTTTTGCGCGAATTTTTTATAGAAACGCGATCAATATAGGGTTGCCAATTTTTACAAGCGCTGAAGCTGTCGATGATTTAAAAGAAAATGATATGGTTGAAGTGAATGTGGACAAAGGACAGATTTCAAAATCTAAACAAAAAAAAGTTTATAATGCTGAAATTTTTCCTGAATTTATAAAAGAAATGATCAAAAGCGGCGGGCTTATGGCTGTTGCTAAGAAACGAAAAAAGTAACATCAAACTTTGGAGGGAAAGAAAATGTACAAAATAGCAGTTATACCTGGAGACGGAACCGGGCCGGAAGTAGTGGATGAAGGATTGAAAGTTTTAGACGTGATTGCCGGCAAAACCGGTATAAAATATGAAAAAATCATGTATGATTTAGGCGGAGAACGGTATAAAAAAACAGGTGAAATACTTCCTGAAAGCGTTCTTAATGAACTTAGAACCGTAGATGCAATATATCTTGGAGCTGTGGGGCATCCTGATGTTAAACCCGGTATCTTGGAAAAAGGTTTGTTACTTAAATTGAGGTTTTCATTAGAACAGTATATAAATTTACGTCCGGTTAAATTGTATCCCGGAGTTTGGACACCGATAAAAGATAAAGGTCCTGAACAAATTGATTTTGTGGTTGTTCGTGAAAACAATGAGGGATTGTATGTCGGTGAGGGCGAGTTTATTGATAAAGATACACCAAATGAAGTTGCCGTACAGGTTTCCCGAAACTCGCGAAAGGGTATTGATAAATGTCTTAGATATGCTTTTGAATATACGAAAAGGCGTAATAAAAGAAATAATTTAACTTTAGTGGGTAAAACAAATGTTTTGACTTACGCGTTTGATCTGTGGGACCGTGCTTTTAATGAAATGGCAAAAGAGTATCCGACAATTACCACGGATTATGCCCATGTAGATGCGACGTGTATGTGGATGGTAAAAAACCCCGAGTGGTTTGATGTGCTGGTAACGGATAATATGTTCGGTGATATTATTACCGATCTTGGAGCTATGATACAAGGCGGGATGGGGATAGCAGCCGGCGGGAATATTAATCCCGAAGGAGTATCAATGTTTGAACCTATCGGTGGATCTGCTCCTAAGTATACGGGTAAAAATGTAATCAATCCGCTTGCGGCGATTTGCGCCGGAGGTATGATGCTGGACGAACTTGGAGAACATGAAGCCGCTGAAAAAATTGAGAAAGCTGTAATGGATGTTACGGCAAACAAACTGAAGAGCCTTTCAGCCGGTAAGATGGGGTATTCGACGTCTGAGGTCGGAGATTTGGTTGTAAAAGCTTTGGGCTAAGTTTTAAGGGGATGAAAATGCTAAAGAAAAAAGAAAAATATAACATTGCAATTATGGGCGCGACAGGTGCGGTGGGAACACAGTTTTTAAGTATCTTGGAACAGCGCAATTTCCCGATAGATAAACTTTGCCTTTTGGCAAGCGAACGATCCAAAGGAAAAACCATAAATTTTCGAGGGAAAGAACTGAAAGTAAAACTTCTTTCTAAAGATTCTTTCGAGGGGATAGACATTGTATTGGCTTCAGCTGGTGCAGGGCGGAGTAAAGAATTTTTGCCGTATGCGGTAAAAAGCGGAGCCGTTTGTGTTGATAATTCAAGCGCGTTTCGTATGGATGAAGAAGTTCCGCTTGTTGTCCCTGAAGTCAACGCTCATGCAATAGCGCGGCATAAAGGCATTATTGCTAACCCGAATTGTTCAACTATTCAAATGGTTCTTCCACTTGCCGTGATAAATAAAATGGCTTGTCTTAAAAGAGTTGTTGTTACGACTTTTCAGTCGGTTTCCGGCGCGGGTCAACAGAACATTTTAGAATTAGAAAAACAAGTCAAAAAACTCAGCGAAAAAGAAACGCATTACGGGTTGGGTAAACACATCGTGCCGCAGGATATGGTGAACAAATTTCCGCATCAAATGGCATATAATCTTATTCCGCATATTGATGTTTTTAAGGAAAACTTTTATACAAAAGAAGAAATGAAAATGGTTGAAGAAACGCGTAAAATAATGGAATTACCTGAGTTGCCTCTGACGGCGACATGTGTGCGTGTTCCGGTCTATTACGCTCATTCAGAAAGTGTTAATGTTGAAACAGATAAAAAAATTACCAGGGCGGAAGCTCTTGAGAACATGAGAAACTTTTCAGGAATTACCGTAATTGATAATCCTGCTGATAATGAATATCCAATGCCCATTCAGGTTGAAGGAGAAGACGATGTTTTTGTCGGCCGCTTAAGAGAAGACGAGTCAGTAAAAAATGGATTAAACATGTGGATTGTTGCGGATAATTTGCGTAAAGGCGCCGCTCTTAATGCAATTCAAATTGCGGAGAAACTTATATGCGCTGCATATAATATGTAGCGGGACAGGCATGTCTTTCCTACAATATTGTTATTTATTTTTAAAAATATGTCATTTTATTTTTTTGTAATGGACAGGCACAGGGGCCCTATACCACGCAGGGTATAGGGCAAGCTCATGTACCACACAGGGTATATGGCAAGGCCTGTCCCTACATCAGTATACCGGAAAACCGGCTAACCAAAACAAACCATGCGTAACATCAAATTAGTTATAGCTTATGACGGAACAAATTATAAAGGGTGGCAGCTGCAGAAAACCGGCGTAACTATTCAGAGAAAAATCGAAGAGGCAATCGAAAAAATCTTTAAAAAGAAACACCGCATTTATTCCGCAGGCCGTACAGATTCAGGAGTGCATGCGCAAGGTCAGGTTGTTCATTTTAAGACAAAAGTTCCTGTTCCGACAAACAAAATCCCATCAATTATTAACACGGTTTTGCCTTCGGATATTGCCGTTAAAGCTGCAAAGGAAGTTTCTGCGGATTTTCATGCCCAATTTAATGCTAAACAAAAACATTACAGATATTATATCTTAAATTCGCTTGAACGTGATCCGTTTGAAGAAAGATATGCATGGCGTGTTTCTTATAAACTTAATGTTTCTTTAATGCGAAAAGAAGCAAACGTGTTAAAAGGAAAACACGATTTTAAATCTTTTCAAGCCGCGGATAAGCTAGAACGCCGGTCAGTACGTAAAATTTTTTCAATAATTGTTAAAAAACATAAATCTTTTATTGTAATTGATGTGAAGGGTGATGGTTTTTTATATAATATGGTACGCAATATTGTCGGAACTTTGGTAGAAATTGGAAGAGGGTATTTTCCTTCGGGAAGCATGAAAGAAATTTTAAAAAGTAAAAACAGAAAAAAAGCAGGGCCCACAGCTCCTGCAAAAGGTTTATTTTTGATGGAAGTAAAATATTAACGATCAACTGATGGTTTTTTGTATTTCATGTTTTTCAAACATTGTTATTGCGCGTTACTGACTCGATGTTTTTCAATATTAAGCTCCCATTTGGTATTTAACTGGTTAATCCATTTACAATTCAGCAACTAAGCTTGACTAAATTTCGGATTTCCTTATACTCAAATGTGAATGTAGATGTTGTTTGCTATTAACATTTAACACAGAGTTAACAAAGGGGGTGTATGAAAGAAAAACTGATAGTAATTGTTGATGATGAAGATGAAATCATAAACACTGTTTCAGAGTACCTATCAAATAAAGGGTTTAAAGTTAAAGGCTGTCCGGATGGCGATGCCTTATTTAAATACTTATCTCAGGAAAGACCCGATCTTATAATTTTAGACCTAACTTTACCGGGAATAGACGGTTTTGAAATCTGTAAAACCTTAAAGGCAAAAGAAAGCCTGGCAGTAATCCCCATAATTATCGTTTCCGCGCTCGATGAAGAGCCGAACAAAATTTTCGGACTTGATTCCGGGGCTGATGATTATATGGTAAAACCATTTTCTCTTAACGAGCTGAATTCAAGGATTAAAGCAGTTTTGAGAAGGCAGGGGGAAAACGGTTTTGAAGAGAAGAAAATTATTATCGGCAACGGAATAGTTGTTATTGATCTTACGCGTTATGAAGTTACGGTTAATCAGAAAAAAATAGAATTAACAGCAACTGAGTTTAAAATATTGGAACGCCTTTCAACCAGAAAAGGACAAGTTTTCAGCCGAGACAATATTCTTGATTATCTATGGGGAGAAGAAAAAATTGTTGTTGAAAGAACCATTGATGTGCATATAAGGCATCTCAGGGAAAAGTTAGGTGAAGCCGGAGATTTTATTAAAAATGTAAGAGGCGTGGGATATAAACTTGAAGAAAGCGCTGCATGATGTTACCCAAATTTTCCATTCGAATGATTCATGTTTAACAAAATTATGAATTTTGCTGCAAGGGATACTTCCGGGTTTTTTACGCAGAAACTAAAATATCTAACTTTTAATTTACATTTTTTTATGTCCTTTTTCTGTCTTAGTGGAGGGGGGGGGAGGAGATTTTTATCTCAACGTCTTAAAATTTCAACAAAAAACCAGTTTTTTTAACAAATCCAAGTTTTTTTAACACATCTGCAGGTTTAATTCCTTTACATAAACACTTTATTCAAAATAACTTACAAAAAAAGAACTAAAACCAAAAACTGCCTTTCTATTATTAAAAAAATTAACATTAAATTAACTATCAATTAATATATGATTAACATCAAAAAGATATAATTTAGGCGTAGGTAAAGTTAGAAGAGTTTAGGAGAATCGCCATGAAAATTATAAGATGCTTTTTGATGATTGAGAGAATAATCCGATTAACGGTTGTATTTTGCATTATGTTTTCACATTACACAGGTTTTGCAAGCTGCGGTGCTACTTTTAGCGGGCATTTTGTTATTAGACAGGAAACTGTCAGAGTTGGTAGTGTGTTAGTTTGCCGGCCTTCAGAATTGGATCTTAAAATAGTTAATCTTATCAAACAAAACAATATTACAACATTTGAAGAATACTCAGCATGGATCTCAAAAAATGTTCAGTACAAGCCGGATGAGGGAAAAGATGATTGGGCGCTTCCTCAGGAAACACTTGGCCGGCTTTATGGGGATTGTGAAGATTATGCTCTTTTAAATTCCGCAGTACTAAGAGTATTGGGATACAAATCAAAGATAATTATTTTGGGAACACCGGAAAAAGAACACGCAATATGTGTTTTTGAGGAAAATGGCAATTTTCTTTGGTTTGATAATGGTGAATTAAAATATACTGATGCAGCAACAATGCGTCAGTTTGAACAATATATGGTTGAAAAATATGCATGTGCGCATGTTACGGAAGTTAAGCCGAGCCGGTTAGTTGGTTAGCCGGTTAGCCGGTTAGCCGGTTGACCAGTTGTTTGCTGTAGGGACAGGCCCCCGTGCCTGTCCGTTACATGTTGTGCGTTTGCGCGGCATGTTACACGTTGCATGTAACACGTTATTTCGGTTAGCCAGTTAGCCGGTTATCCGGTTGACCAGTTGTTTATTGTAGGGACAGGCCCCCGTGCCTGTCCGTTACATGTTGTGCGTTTGCGCGGCATGTTACACGTTGCATGTAACACGTTATGCCGATTAGTTGGTTAGCCGGTTAGTCAGTTATCCGGTTGACCAGTTGTTTATTGTAGGGACAGGCCTTGTCATGTACCCTGTGTGGTGCATGGCCCCCGTGCCTGTCCGTTACATGTTGTGCGTTTGCGCGGCATGTTACACGTTGCATGTAACACGTTATGCCGATTAGTTGGTTATCCGGTTAGTCAGTTATCCGGTTGACCAGTTGTTTATTGTAGGGACAGGCCTTGTCATGTACCCTGTGTGGTGCATGGCCCCCGTGCCTGTCCGTTACATGTTGTGCGTTTGCGCGG
>JBDRLO010000025.1:0-2228 GCA_043812935.1 Candidatus Omnitrophota bacterium | reverse complement strand
CAATGAACTGCGTTTGAGTCTTGCTAATAAAGGGCCTTGCGTTATCGGGGTTGAAGTTTTTGAAGGGATGATGAAAACTAAAACCGGTCTTGTGCCGATGCCAAAGAAAAATGAAACCGCCCTGGGCGGACATGCGATTTGCCCTGTTGGGTACGATGATAAAAAGAAAGTTATCAAGTTTAAGAACTCCTGGTCTGATAAATGGGGGCAGAAAGGTTACGGATTTTTACCTTATGATTACATTGAGCGTTATATGATAGACGCATGGAGCTCGGTTGATATTGAGGATCCTAACCCGCTTACGCTGGCAAGTGTGTTGAATTACAGGGAGCGGGCTTTAGTCTGAAATAATTAAGGGGAAGAAATGGCTGATTTTATCGTAAGTGAAATTGTTGACGGCGACACTTTCAAAGTTAAAAACGGTTGGGAGTGGAAAGAAAAACAAAAGAAAGGCGATACTGTCCGGCCGACAGGGTATGATACCCCTGAAAAGGGGGAGCCTGGTTACACGAATGCTAAACAAAAACTAGAAAATCTCATTTTGGGTAAAACGGTAGATATAAGAAGCGCTAAGATCGTGGATCAATGGGGCAGGTTGGTTGCCGATGTTTATTACAACGGCAAAAACTTGGCCGATTATTTCCCCGAGTATAGAAATTAGCAGATAAGGGAAAAAATAAAATGATTGACAGAGATAAGCTCATGATGGTAACATTCTTATTGGAGACAAAAGAAAACTGGCAAAGTGGTATGTTTCGAAGGGGGAACTGCCACGTTAAAATAATTAAAACCTTCGCCTAATAAGCGGAGGTTTTTCTATTTCTGAGGCAAGGAGGGTTGTTAAGTGAATACAAACATATTAAGAGCGGCAATAAACCTATCAAAAATGAAAGATAACAACATCATGGATATTTATAAATCGAATACGAGAATAAATAACGTGGGTGATGCCCTTGAATATTATGTTCGGGACATATTTTGCGGAATGGCAAAAGGTAGCATTGCCAACAAAGAAAAGGCTTATGCCGAAAACTTTTCTTATCTTGGAAACCAGAATAACCCGCCGGATTTTATCATTAAAAACGGTGATGCCGTTGAAGTTAAAAAGATAGGCACCCTCAAATCAGCGATTGCCCTTAATAGCTCTTACCCAAAAGAAAAACTTCTTTTAGGAGATGGTTTTATAACAGAAGCATGCCGGCAATGTGAACAGTGGGAAGAAAAAGATTATATTTATTCGGTAGGTTCGGTTATAAATAAGAAACTCAAATTATTATGGCTTGTATATGGTGATTGTTATGCCGCAAACAAAAATACCTATGAGCGGATCCTCAAGGCAATTAAAAATGGAGTGAAACAAATTAACGGAATTCAGTTTTCTGAAACCCGGGAGATAGGAAAAGTAAAGAAGGTTGACCCTTTAGGGATAACAGTTTTGCGCATAAGAGGAATGTGGCATATCGATAACCCGATAAGGGCTTTTGATTATGTTGCGAAGTATGACCCGGAAAAAGAATTTACTATGTTCGCTATAATGAAGAAAAGCAAGTATTTGTCTTTTCCTAAAAAAGATAGGGAAGAAATGGAATCAAGCGGCATTTCGATTTCAGATACAAAAATAAAAGACCCGAATAATCCGGTGAACCGCATAGACGCTAAATTGATAAAGGTTGTATTTTAGCATGGCATATCAATTCAAGACTACGGAAGAACGGTCAAGGCTGATGAGCAAGATTAGGAGCAATAACACAAAGCCAGAGGTATTGTTCCGCAAAAAATTATGGGGTAGTAGCATTAGGTTTAGCCGGAAAGAAAGCACTATGCCGGAAAAGCCGGATATAGTTTTAAATAAACACAAAATCGCTATATTTATTGACGGCGAATTTTGGCATGGCTACCGGTGGGAAGAAAAAAAGAAAAAGCTGAAAGCAAACAGGGGTTACTGGATACCAAAAATTGGAAAAAATATTTTAAGGGACCGGCAGAACAACAGGAAGTTGAAAAAAGCCGGCTGGAAGGTAGTTAGGTTCTGGGAACACCAAATAAATAAGGATACGGAAAAATGCTTACAAAAAATAAAAAAGATAGCGAACGAAAATTCAAAGTAGTGTCCCTTTTTGCCGGTTGCGGGGGGTTAGACCTCGGGTTTGAAAAAGCAGGCTTTAATGTGGCTTGGGCGAATGAATTTGATAGCACAATTTGGGATACTTTTGCTTATAATTTCCCGG
>JBDRLO010000024.1:0-96732 GCA_043812935.1 Candidatus Omnitrophota bacterium | reverse complement strand
AGGCAGAATCTCTTGCGACAAGAGGTAAATACACGCACAGAAGACGCCCGCAAAGCTGCAAAAGAAGCCCAGGAAAAATTTGATAAAATTAAAAAGAAACTGGCAGATCCAAAACTTTCGGCAAAAAAAATAGCAAAACTTAAAAGCGAACTTCAGGAAAAAATTAATGAATTAACTAAAGCAATATATCTGGCACAAACAGATCTCGCTGAAGCGCAAAATATGCGTTTGCCGTTTACAGGATATGCCAGGAGCGATTATCTTCTCAACCAGGAAATAGAGGTGCAGAGAAAAGAAGCACTCAAAACAATGAACGAAACTCTGGATAAAATCAATGACCTAAACAAAAAGCTTTCTGACCCGAACTTTTCACTCGACAAAATCGGGAAACAGCAAGAAATGCTTAAGGGCGAAATCGACGCTTTATCACTAACAATAGCTCAGGCAAAAGCAGAACTGGCAGCAATTCAAAAGAAAAGAACGCCTTCGGCTTCTAAAGAGAAAGATGCATCTACTAATGAACAGGAATTAAATTTGCAGGAGAAAAACGCCCGTAAAACCATAACCGATACCCAGGAGAAAATTAATGACCTTGAAAATGAACTTCGAGCTTTAGCCAATGCGTCTCTAGAAGCCTCAAAAATACAAGAAGAACTCAGGGATAATCAACACCTGCTGGACATGGCCGAGCTAAAACTAGCAGCTGCGGAGGACAAAAAAGAATTTTCTCAGAAAACTGAAAAAGAAGCCAACCGCCGCGTTAAACTTGATTTGGTAAATCAGGAAATCGCAGAATTCGAGAAAGAGCTTTTTAAAGAACTTCTCGCGCTAAAACAAAACATTTATAAACTCAAGAGAAACATCAGAGAAACCGGATCTGATTTTAAACCGAACATGAGCCGGAATGATTGGAAAAAAGAATATATACGCCTGCAAGAGTTACGATTTGCGCGACGCCAGGCATTACGCGATGAGGGGCATTTTTTTCTATTTGATGATAAAATTGATGATAAGGAACTTCTGGAAATCGAACGTAAAATAACTGCCATTACACAAATATTTAAAGATTTAGAAAATAAAGAGACTTATATAATCCAAAGAGAATGGTTATACACAAAATGGCAGATTTTACAGGAAAAACGGATTTCTCTTTTAACTAAAGCGGAACTTACCGCAGAGGTTAACTCAATTGACACACAAATTGAAGAGATCGCAGAAGGAATTAGAAAGTTTGAAAAGAAAATCGGCGTAACTCCTGATGAACAAACTGAACTTGATGGACTGTATAAAATGCAAAAAGAATTGCAGGCAATAAAACCGTTTCTTTTAAACAGAATAGAGCGGTTAAAAAGCACTACCGAAGACCAATATACCAGTAAGACCCTGAAAAATTTAACTAAAGTTCGTGACAGTTTACAAAAAACAAACCTAAAAGCAATACACAAAACAGCTGTCGAGAAAAAAATCGTGGAAAAAGCCCTGAAAACTCCGAAAAAAGCTGCTGAAGAAACTCAGAAAACCATTGATGAATTAACGAAAAAAATATATGATCCAAATTTTTCAGAACCCACAGCAAAATTTAATGACCAGCTTTCTTTACTTCATAAAATGTTGGCTTCATTAAACTTAAGCCATTTACTTGATAATCTTTCCACTCAAACATCTCCTGAGCAATTTAAGAAAAAAATTAAACAAATCAAAACTGCCATTGCAAAAGAAAAAGACGATGAAGAAGATAGAGAAAAAATCGTTTCAAATGAAACTGCCGCAACACTTAAAAAGACGATTAACGAAATTACAAAAACGTATAAAGACGTGCAGCACGTCCGCCAAAAACTTCTATCTTTTACAGAGAACTTAAAAAATAAAATCAAGAATCTTAAACAGCAATTAGATCCATATAAATTCGACAGTTTATCTAAAGAGCTTTCGTCTAAAACGGTAAAAGACGAACTGGAAAAAGAAATTGCCCTTCTTACAACACAATATGTTAGTTTTCAAAAAACAAATCTGCAAAAGATTTATGCCGACGCGCTATTAGAGCATACAGCAAAAAGACAAGAGTTAAAAACTCAAAAAGCTGAAGAAAAAATGTTTAAAAAAATTCATGAAGTATTCGGAGTTTTACCCAACAGTTTACGCAATGGAATAAACACTCTAATATCCGAAATATCAAAAAATTCTTCCCCCCAAGGGCTCCCGATTGAAAGATCCGGCGATGGGTTCACTGCAAACGGAGAAAGAATCGGCAAAGATATATCTATCGCCCGGTCAGTAAAACGGGGACGTAGTTTTGACCGGTTGGATCAGGCGGACTTTTTAGCGCTCATGGATGAAACAATGGTTTTTGAGGAAATGGGCATATTGGATCGGTTAGAACAGCGCAACTACGCTAAAATATTAAAACTTATCGCGCAAACTATTCCTGACGGTAAATCATATAATCTGCGTTTTGTGAAAAATTCCAAACACGCGATGTATTTCGATAAACTAGGCGGAAATACTATCTGCGTTGATATTTCACTTTTTGATCCGCAGATATTTCCGCTTGAGGATTATTCTCACACTATACAATTAATCATGAATGAAAATAGACCGACTGAACTTAACAAACTCATTAAAAACGAAAAACTACCAGAGATAATACGGGACGCAGCACAAGAACGGCTTAATTTCCTGACGCATAGAGATAAAATAACAGATGAAGAGTTTAATGAAATCCGGGAAATAAAAACTTCAAGTTACAACAATATCGCGCTTCTTGAAGAAATAGCAAACGACACGTATTTGCCGCCAAACGTTACTCGTAAAGAAAAAGATGCAATAAACGACACTCGTGAAAAAGCAAGAACAATGCTTGAATTTCTTGAGTCACGCAATATCTACTACCTTGAAGATGTCGTATGGGATAAAAGTATTTCCTCTGAAATCAGAGGAGACGCCACCCATCTGCTCCGTGCTATCAAGGAAAAAAATATTCAAAATCTCAAGCTAGCAGCATGGAATAAAGATAAATCTCTCAGAATTCGAAACGCCGCAAAAAAACAGCTTACATTTTTCAGGCAAATTGAAAAAAACACCAAATTGCTTCAGGCATTTCTTTTTGAAGCGGCAGGGCATGAAAAACGCCATGCTGACCTGAAAAATAAAAAATTAACTGATGATAAGGAAGAAAGTGAAGTTATTTTAAATGATGTCGCGGCCTTCAGGGAATATAACGCAACACATAGAGAAAGGATCTTGCAGGCTCTTGACAGATTGGGATACGGGGATTCAAGTTATTACCGTCTTCTTGAAGTTGTTCATCACATAGCAAAAAATCCTTACGTCGGAAAGGATACTGAAAGAAAAAAACTGAAAGGTAAAGTCGCAACGCATATTGAGGTATTCGAGAAAGGCCAACGTTCAATAAAAAAGGACTTACGTGACTACCTGCAAACCAAACGAGACTGGGCAGATTTAGCACATCAGATCCGTAGCGGAAAAATAACTCCTATAAGACTAAGATCGTCCTTAGATAAACTTAAAGAGTTGGAAAACGATTGTAAACAATTTAAACAAAAAATTGAAACCAAACAGTTTGAAAACTTATGGCTGGCTGATCAAATTGATAACAACAAGCAGTTTAATTATGAAAACGAAACCATGTACAATAAGCTGTTGGATTCAAATGAAGCGCACAAAAAACGGTTGGAAATCAGCATGCTCATAAGAAAAATGGCTGAACAGTACCGCAGGGAAAAAGAACAGGCCGCGGGATATATGGAAGGCTTCCTTTTGCAGAACAAAGTAGAAATGTTTATGAATAGCGCGCTTGAAAGTATTATTAGATCCTTTTCTGAAAGCGAAATTAACAACCTTCTGGCAGACATTAATAAAAAACGTAAAGCAAATAATCAGTTAACCGCGGATGATTTAATGAATTCTCTCAAATTGAAAAAGCAGGATTTGTATGTAGAAGGCGATTCTAAAATTGGGCTTAACGCTTTTGGACAAGCAATTCAAACGCAAATAATCGAAAAAGTGCGTGACGGTGAAAACGGCCTACTGGAACTCGCCACAAGTGAAGAAGATATTTATAACGAAAAACATGAACGTCATGACGAGTTCATTATAAAAGGAACAGGCCTTTTCCTCTTCGGCCTTTTAATGGAAAAAGGCTTTGAAACTAAGGGCCAGAATATGCGTATTCTAGCCGGAACAAAACTCACTGTAGGAAAAATCCTCGAATTTCCCACTGGTGAAGGTAAAACGTCTACAACCTGTCATACCTTATGGTTGAGAGCACTCACAGGAAAACCGGTTTTTTCGATAGAAACAACCGATGGCTTGGCAAAACGTAACGCCAGCACCGAAGGTGAAGGTATGGGAAGAGTTTATCAACGTTTGCTGGGAAAGAATTTCACGGTACGGCACATTAGTACTGAGAGCAGTGAAAAGGAATTAACAGAAGCTTTTACAAAGGCCGGGGTAACCTATGTAAGCATAGCAAACCTTGGGTTTTTAATGCAGGAAGAAACCGATGACAAGCGAAAAAGAATATTCGGCAACAATCTCGACGCAAATGATGAACTTAATTTTTATTTCGCCAATATAGACGAAATTGACGAAGTTTTAATGGACCAATTTCTTACTGACTACATTATCGCGGAATTCGGAAACCATTTTGAGGAAGGGTCCGGTGAAAAAAACCGGCTCTTAAACTACGCTAGACTGGCAAAAGTAATCAAAGAAAAGGTATCTGAAGGAGTTTTGGATGTCAATGAACTTCAAGTCGGTTGGATCGAAGATACGCCAGAAAATGAAAAAAAACGTGAACATAATGATAAAAGCATTTGTGTTATTGATCGACGAAACCGGCAAATAACTCTTACCCGGCACGGCAGGGCAGTAATTGAACAGTTATACAATTCACTTGGAAGCAAAATGGGCGCGGCAACCAAAGCAGAATTTGAAGAAGGTATACATTGCGCGTTGACTGTTATATTCAGCCGTGTACGCGGCAGGCATTTTGAAGTAATCGAGAACGAACACGGTGAAATTTCTATTAAACTTAAAGACGTGGCAGGCGCGTTAAATGACCAAAGAGAACAGAGATACGGCGCGTATCTGGAAGCCATGATCGCGCTGGATTATTCTGAAATTGATAGAGAGGGCAAACAACCGCCTGTTGCGGGAGAAAACCTTACCAAAAGCCGCATGAGCGGACTTGATATCATACTGAGATTTATGGCGTTCGCGGGTGACAGCGGAACCATGCCCAAAGAACAAATCGCGGAAGAAATGGAAAAAAACTTTGGAAAAGGCTTGGATGATATTATTCAGCTTTCCAGAATGCATAAAAGAGCGGTTATCACAAAAGAAACTGAAAACGTTGCTACTTTCGAAGAACTTTATGAACGGCTCGCAGATGAAACAAAAGAATCCCGCGAAAACGATAATTCACCAAAGCCCATAATCCTTTGTGACGGCGGACATGCCAGAGACGCATTTAACGTTATCCTGGACGAACTGGAAATTCCTGAAGAATATATGCATCTCATATTAACAAACGACCACATTGAAATTGCTGAACGGTTTGCAGGTCTGCCGGGACATGTTACGGTTGGTACGTCACTCCTTGGAAGAGGTATTAATATGAAGCTTCCGGAATGGAAGGACGGTATAAAATATCTGCGTAAAGTTATTGAAAAACAGACTAAACCCGGCAGTTTAGAGAGATTACAAGCGGAAAAAATGGTACAAATCGTAGTTGACACAATATTAACCCTTGACAAAACCAGGGAAATGGATCCGCTTAATGAAAATTCTCTGGAAAGGCTCTCCCTGATAGATGACTTAAGAGCAGCGTTAAACGACCTTTCGGACATATTAGGCATTGATATTGCTGATACAAAAAAAACACGTTCTGAGGCTGAAACAAAACTTGGCAAGGCACAAAAAGAACTCAGAGAACTAAAAAAACAGGCAATTTTGCATAAAGAAATACCAAAAGAATTGCGCCTGGAAATTAAAGGAAAAGAAAAGGAAATAAAAACATACCGCAAAGAACTGGAAAAGCTGCTAGGGTTCATTTTTCCCGGAGAACTTCATATAAAGTTATTTAGAGCAGAACAAGCCTGGAAAGACGCCTGTGATAATCGCGATACAACCGGAATGAAAGAAGCAGCTAAAGCCGTTAAAGACTGCAAAGACGAACTTGAAGCAAAACAGGCTACAAACGAGCAATTGTTTCTTCACGCGTTTGAAGTTATTATCGCAGCCCGTGTAAACGGGCTTGAGCTGGAACAAGAGGAAATGAAAACATCCAGGTTAAGCTCTCAGGTCGGCGGAAGAGCCGCGCGTGTACTGGATCCGGGAAGCAAAAGAATCTGGAGGGTTCTGGGTGTTCCCGACCTGGACAAAGCTGATGATATTGACCAGGACAGCGATTTTGCTTCCGTAGGTGTTCCGGGATGGTATGATTCTGCACGGCCTTTACCCGCAGACAAACGAAAAAAGTACACAGAAAGAGGAAAACGCGTTTTTGAATATGCCGACGGCTACCGCAAACAACTGGTGCGCCGCATTATGAAAATCGAATCACGATGGTATATGTCTTTGAAAGGGTCTTATAAAGTTAACCCTAACATAATTAAAAGAGAAGAACAGCTAAAAACTGAACTTATGCATAAAAAGCTGCAAAGAAACCAATTCGCGGCAGTCAAACTTTCAAACCCGATATTAGATGAAGAAATCCGGCAAATTGAAGAAGATTTGCTTTGCATAAAACTTGACAGGACAGAAAAACTTGATGAGCGTGAAGAAATCAAGAATAAACTTGAACAAATCGAGAAAGACAGACTCTCCGCAAGAAACGAAACAAAAGCAGCATTTCAATTAAACCGCGAAAAACACAAAGAGCTTTATGAAAAAATGGACCTGTATTTTTATATTGCACAGCGCCACCGGGATGAAATTGATTCTGATTCCCGTATATTACGCGGCGCTTTAACCAATGTAATGTACCGTATGGCAGTAAAACGCCGGCCTTGGGAGAAAAAAGAGTATGAAAAAATCACCAAAGAATCCATTGAAATAAAAGAAGAAGGGGAAACGCCTGTAAAGCTCTCGGATTCAAAAGAGCTGACAGAAAAGCTTATTGACCAGATTTTTGATTATTCTCTTACAGGAAGGTTTATTAATGTAGAAAAAGAGAAAAAGAAAGCAATAAAAAAAGCCTGGAAAAACGATAAAGAGCTGGAAAAATATGTCCAGCGTCTGCGTGCTATCCTTGAAATCACTTTAGCCTTAAGTAAAAGCGGCATAACAATTAACTCTGTTATGCAAAACATCGGCTATAAAAAGGATTGTCTCGAAGAACTTGCCAAAGACAAAAAAGCTCTAAAGAAAGCATTTAAAAAATTAAAGAAAAAGCTAAAAAAACAGCTTAGCCAGTACGTCTTATTTGACTTACAATATCTTGAAATAGCCAGAGGCAGAGTGAAATCCGATATCATAGAAGAAGAACAGGGCCTAATGGCGCGATACCAGCATAGAATCAATAAATCCAATAAAAAACCAGTTATAAAAGATTTTACGGATAAACTCAATGAAACCACTGAAACTTTTTTAACCAACTACGCGCAAAACCTTGCCAGGGCGTTTTTAATCGAAGCGCTCGAAAGTAATAAAGAAAAACTTCCCGACAAAACACATATTGAATCTGTTAATGAAAAAGAACTTAAAACAGCACTTAAAAAGGCCCAGAACGAGGCAGATAACACAACACCCGAAGATAATTTTAAAATCCGGTTTAAGAAATTTTTTAGTAACCTTGAAAAACGAATATTTCAAAAAGGGCTCCAGGTCGGAGAAATAACAAAAAACACAAAAAATGAAAGTTATGTTGCTCACCGCCCGGTTATGGCAATAAAACAGGGAACTGCAACTATTCACAAGGTAGAACACGGTGAAAAGAAACCGGCAAATTGGGCGGGAAAACAGGTCAGATTCAAAAGTGGTGGAATACTAACGGAAAAAAATGATATAGCGCCTAGCACTGAAGAAAACCTTAACGAACTTGCTCAGGAAACCAAAGCAAAAGAAACACAGAAAAAAATTAAAGAACGGCGAAAAACAAAGGCAAAAGACGTTAAAAACTCTTTTTCCAACGCATTTGACGGCGCAACCAGCAGTGTTTCCGGGGCAGAACCTGAACCTCCTTATGAATTTGATATACCCATACCGATTGACGATGATGACGATGGTAAAAAGAAAGAACAGCTTTATAAATCCGCTAAATTTTTAGCAAAATCAAACAATGTAAAAGCAGGCGCCCAGATTATTATTGAGGAAATAAAAGAAGAGCTTCGCGATGGCAAAAAATTTATTATTCCAAAAAAAATGCGCGCAGTTTTCAAAGAAGATAACGTTCTTGTTGTGCAGGAAATAACCAACGGTGCAGAACCTGTGCCAATTACAGACGGTGAATGTTACCAAAAAGCTCTTAACGTCAAAAAGCTTTCAAACGGACAGGTGATACTTATCGTAAACGGCAATATTAAAAGCGAACACCTTTCGGCGTTAATTAAAGCCGCAAAGACAGAATCCTCACGAGATAAAGTAACCGTGTTGGGTGCAAACGATTTTAATTTTAAACAAAAGAAAATTTCGGGAATAAAAATTTCTCAAACCGCTGACAGTTTTGATATTGACCGAAACATTATCAAGGATATTCTTGCTATAAACCCCGATATAAGCGATGAAGAACTTGCCAGCCGGCTGTCGCGCGTACCTGAAAAAGCGAATATTGATGCCTTTAACTTAGTAAGGCGAAACGACCATGGAAACATTGAAACCCGCAAAAGGTTAATTAAGAAACAGGGCAACCTTATGGTAATCGAAGACCTGGGCGAAGGAAGGTTTTCCGGAGACGTTTTGTTATATGTCCAAAGGTTAAACCGATGGATAAACGCGGCTAAAGGAAACGCGTCAATGCCTTCTATTCCCGGCCTGGACCTGTCGTCAGTCATGCCGCAAGGCATGAAATTGCCCGCTTCATCGGTTATTTCGGAAGAAGATCCTATATTTAAAGATATTCTGCCGTTTGGATCAAAAGAACCCGGCAGTGTGAACCCTGAAAACATTACTATTGAAGAAGAAAACGGTAAAATTACTCTCAAAGTAGGTGAAGTTTCTTTTACAGAAGACTCAATTAATGAATACTCTGAAACCGTTCCGGTATCAGAACCGTTCATGAAAGGAAGTAAATTGTGGAGGAATTTTCTGCGCCGTCTGCAACCTTTGCTTTTATGGATAATGCTGGCGCCTAATCCAAAAGTAAGAGGTATGATTTTTTTGTTAGGCGTAGGCGGTGTTTTATCCTGTCTAGCTTTGCCTTTATTTGGTGCTACTCTTGCAACCAGCGGTATTATGATGGCAATGACTCTAATATCTATTCCGGCGATGATGATTCTGGAACGTTTATATCTTAGTCTGGGATCATCCGAACACGCGATTCGAAACAAAGTGATTTTTCTCGGGATAACAGCGGTATTATTAGTAATCGGCGCATATTTTGTGGCTGTACCGCTTTTAGAAATTTTGGGGTCATTATCCTTGCCTTCATGGCTGAATGTAATGCGCCTAAAACCAACCCTAATGCCCCTATGGAAATATGCTGCACTACTCATTGTAAGTTTTAAACTTATCAAGAAAGGATTTATTTCAGGAAAAAACTGGGTTTGGGACCATTTAATCAAACCGAAAAAGAAAAGAACCGTTGAAATGTCAGAAGAAATAATGGGTTTTAACGCGGTAAAAAAAGCATACGATGATTCCTTGAAAGAAAACGGCAAAATGATACGAGAACGTCATAACATTCCAGCCGATAGAAACATTCCAGCTTTTTACCATACCGACTTTGCTGAGGAAAAAGCAAGCGACATTTTGAGAAGAGAGCTTGGGCTGTCAGATGACGAAGTACTGGATTTTAGTCTGATAGATCGTTTTGCTAGAATATCTTTAAAAGACGAAAGAACAGATGAACTTATAAAAGAACTTGCGGACAAATTCTCGAAACAGGCAAAATTAACAGGACAGGGTCCGGAAGGCGGCAAACCTGATCCTGACATGGCAATAAAACATTATGAATTCGCAATTCGTCTAAACAGACACCGCCTTTTGATAAAAGGCGCTGACAAAAAAGCGATTAACTCTGAAATTGCCCGAACAGGAAAACAAATTTCCAAAATAAAGGACCAGGGCATAAATGACGTAAAACCATTGCCGGATGCCGCAAAAGATATAGATGCTGAAATCAAAGAGGCAGCAAGCGCAGCGCTTGGCGAAAACCGGAATTTCTTCGTACGAATATACCTACGCATAATAAGCGAAGGTATCGGACTGCCTTTTATACGAAAATTTGAATTGTATAACAAAGCGGAAAGAGCAAATAACGATGAAATGCGGATAATGCTTGCGGAACTCGCATTATCATCAGATGAGAAAAAAATCGCAGCCAAACAAATAAGCCGCATACTGTCCGACAAAAGAACTGTATCTAAACAAAGCATTTTGTATGCTTTTACAAATGGTGAAGCTATCTGGGAAAAATTGATCACAAATGGCTGGATATACCCAATAAATGAAGATGCGGCTATTTTGAAAGTCTCAGAGAAAAAATTTAAAGCAGGACTACAGGATCTCTCAGGTGAAGAGAACAGACGACTTCTATCTATTTTACGGCAAGTCCAAAAAGAAGACGGGCAAAAAACCAAATTGCGCCGGGAACTTCGGGGATTTCTGTCAGTAAAAGAAGATAAGAAGGACGAGGAGACAGCCAAAAAAGAAAAAGAAGAAGAAAAAAGCAAAAAACACAAACTAGTTATACTTTCAAAGTTCCCGGTATTCGCCAAAAATGTTTTACCAATAATGTTTACATCAGCAGTTGTTTTTAGAAAAACTTTTGGCGGCGCTGTCTCCAAAGCAGTACTCGACGCTATGCCGAAATGGATGGTCTCTACGGCTGTCGGAAAAGGTTTTACATCTTTTGTACTGGTTCCTCTGGCAGAAACATTCAAAACTATTGCATCCGTTTTCGGAATGTCCGTATCCATACCCCTTGCCGGGATATCCCTCCCAATGTGGGGAATAGCACTAATTGTTTTATCGATAATCCTGTTAGTGGAATTAACTGCCTTAATTGATCATTTCATGCTTAACCGCCGTGAAAAGCAGGAACTGACTGAAGTTTCACAGATCCTGGAAAAACAGGATATGAAAAAGTGTTTTCCATATTGGGGATTTAAATTATCAAACTTCTTCAATGCCGCACAGATTATAAACCGTCACCTGGATCTTCATGACAATGAGAGTGATGAAAATTTGAAAAAGAGACACCTGGCCAATGCTGAAAATACGGCCAAACGCCTTAAGAAAAAAAGAAGAACACGAAAATTAAACGCACTGAAAGAAAGTAATGATCCATCCGCCCTGCTTGAATGGCTGGCAATTTCAGCCGCAGAACTAAGAATTGCGCGTATTAAAAACGAAGATGAAGATGACCTGAAAACAATGGAAAAAGATATTGCGGAAACGATAAAAAAATACTTATCGAAACTTGATGAAGAAAACATTGAAATTACCGCTAATCCGCAAAGCTTATTAATCATCATTGCTGACATAATAACTGCTTCGGACGACTGGAAAGAAACTATTGAGCTGCTCAATGAAAAGTTAATAAAACAGCAGGAAAGTTTAATTGCTTCTGATGAATATACAAATAAAACTTTGTCAGAACCTAAAGACCGTCCGATAATTCCCCAATATACATTCGAAAAAGATGAAAAATCACAAAATTTGGATAAACTGCATAAAACAATGGATGTGTTAGCAGGCAAAAAGGACAAATATAAAAACGATATTGATAAGCTTAAGGACGATATTAGTGCCATAGAAAAAGACAGCACAAAACCGATAGAGCCCGCAGCTCTTCCTGAAAAAGAAAAAAAGAAAGAAAAAACAAAAGAAGCTGACAGCAGAATAAAAGAACTAACAAAAAAAATTACCGTAGAAAAAGAAGGACCCGGATTTCCTGATCCTTCGCACCTGGCAGAGCTTTATTACAAACTCTCAGCGGCCTATAAAGAAAAAAGCGAAAAACCGGATAGCAAAGAAATGCGTTTAGCTGAATTTTATCTTTGTCAGGCACAGGAAGCACTTCTCAGTCAGGGCATAAGTGAATTTAAAAAACTCACTACAACTGTGATGAGTATATCTAAAGAAGAAGCGCTATATCGGGGTTTGCCGGCATTTTTCCTATCGAGCGTTATCGGCATTTTAAAATATTTCGGGATTAAAACCGCCCAATACAAAGTTCCTATCTTGCTTTTGGGAGAAATCCCGTTAATTCAGGTTTTGTTCTTCGCAGTAATTGCTGTCAGCGCAATATTTTTTATACGTTCACACAAACAAGAAAGTTTTGCAGCTCCTTCCAAAAAATGGGCTACACGCTACCCCCCTGATGTACTTAGCTGTTTTATGAGCGTTTTTCTTCCGTGGGCATTTATTACAAACGGCCTTTTCTCGGAAACTGCCGTACTGTTTGTCGCGGCGTGGCTAATTCATATTGTTTTTGACATGCTTGTATTCAATATTAACGCTATTGCAGGAAAACAATTTCTGGGTTATGCTCTTACACAAAAAAATATATCGGCAAAAGAATGGACAAAACTTACGAACGAAAATAAAGCTTTATGGAACGACATTTACCGTAATCTGACAGAAATAAAATTTACACGCAAAAAACTCTACAAAGGTATCTATTTAAAAGAACGTTTTACGAAACAAGCCGCCGTTATAACACGAAATGATATTGAACTATTGCGGACAAAACTAAACAACTCGAAACTTAAAGAAGATGATAAAAAAGAACTTGAAACCAAACTAAGTCTTGCAATAAAAAACCTGAACGATTTAACGGCACAACTTTTCAAACTTCGTGGATATAAAACCCTTTACAGAGGAATCCCGATCTGGAACTGGAGAAAAAAATCACGGCGTAAATATCTTAATGAATTATCCGCGTGGCTCGGTAAAAATGAAAAAGAATTCAGTGACCTAAAACAGAAAAAACCGGCAGGGGAATTGTCCAGTTTAGATGCGGAAGTACTAAATCGGCTTTCGGGACTCACTGAAAAACATGCGTTTTTTGCGTTATGGAAAAACAGTATTTCCGTATGGAGGCAAAACCGCAAAGTAAGAAAACAATCAGAAAAAAAGCAAAAAGCTTCAAATAAACTAAATAAACTGGAAACCCGTCTTAAAAAAGTGGAAAATACGCTTGGCTCTTCGAGTGATGAAGCTTCTAAGTTGAGAGGCAAGAGTGCTACCGCCAAAACAATACTTGACAATAACGAACTGACGTTAAAAAAAGAGCAAATGGAACTCCTGCTTACATATAGAGAAAAAGCCCTGAAGGAAATAACTTCAAGACTAAATAAAACTCAAAACTCCAAGACAATCAAAAAAATTATTGAAGCAAAATTAAAACCAATCATAAATGATATTGCGGCACAAATCAATATCCTTCAAGACTTTGAAAATGCGGACATCACCCGCCTTATCAAAAATTGTATTGCTCCCATTGCTAATACTCTTATACGCCAGATAGGCGAAAACGCAAAAGACAACATATCGTTAGTTCTGGTTCCGCCTTTTGACGCTCTTATGCTGCGAAAAAGAGAATTAAGGGAATCCGATGACATAGTAACACCTCTCCTTGATTTTCAGAACGCGGTAAACTTAACAGTAATAAACAGAATTCTTGACAATCTTAAAGCCAGAGGGTTGAACAATTCAGCAAAAACTGCTCTGAGAAACACAATTTACAATTGTCTGCGCATCGCATGGATTGAAAAAAATAAGTTCTTAAAATTGAAGAAAAACGAGAAAGAAGATTACGAAGATTACCGAAAAAGAGAAAAACTATGGATCAATAACAGTGAGAATATATACAACAACGCGGTCTATCCGTTTTTAGAAGATCCTTTAGAAATCCAGGAAGCAGCATCAAAAAAATTGATAAACCTCTTAAATGATTCAAAAATCACAAATGAAACTATAGAAGATATATTGAGCAAAGCATTAACCGATTTAAGTGCAAAACCTAAAAACAAATTGCTTCTTATGGTAATACTCCTTTGCCTAGAAAAGACAATAAAAAATGAAGATGGTACTTTTGATCCATCGGAACTGGACTTTTTAATAGAAAAGTGTGTTCTTCTCATAAAAGAACTTCCTATTAAGAAAAAGAAAGAATACGAAACAAAACTCGTGGGTTTTATTTATAACTTTATTTCCGATAAAAACAAACGTTTTGACAAAATAAACGCTATTTTGACAGACAACGAACTCAGTTTGTCAAAAACCCTGATTGTATCTCTATTTACACGTGAAATTGGTTTAAATGAACGTGTATGTCCACAAATAATCACTGCTCTTATGAAGCATCTGACAGACAACCAAAACACCTTAGTAGGGAAAAACGATAACCAGTTTAGTTTTAGTGAAATCTGCGATATGCTGGAAAAAGTTCTTCTCAATGGGCATATACCATTAAATGATAAATCTATGCTTGTATCCACGGAAATAACCGCAATTGCCGGGGAAAACCTTGAACGAATTAAACAGGTAATAAAACTCTGCGAAAAACTCTCGGATAACATCGAAAAATCTGATAATTATAAAAAAGCGATAGAGTTTCTAGATATTTTCAGGTCGTTCATGAATACAATCTACGTTAGAGATCTGCTTATAATTAGAAACGATGATACTGATGAAATAAAGATGCAGAAAGAAAACCTAATCATATCCATAAGAAATATGCTTGCTAAAGTAATTTTCGAGGATCTGAAAGACGATACAAAACGTCAGGCAGTCAAAAACGATAATTTGAAAACATTTACAAACTTGGAAAAACTCTATAATCGATACAAAAACATACTAAAAGAGCTTAAAGAATCACAGAAAAAAGAAACAGAAAAATTACTCAGAGAGGCTAAAGAACAAAAATATTGGGCGCACATATATAAATCGCGGTCTTTTGAAGTTGAAGGAAACTACAAGGAAGCCGCACTTGAGGAAGAAAAGATCATCGAGCTTTTCACAGAAGACATAGACGACCTTGAAAAAGATGAAAAACTTAAAAATTTCCTGAAAAAAATAGAACATAGACCTGCAAACACCGATCAATTAAATTTTATAAACGATGAAATTGCAGAATTACCTCCTGATGTCCAGATTTTAGCGTATAGGCTGGTCTTACTTAATAACCGCGTTATTATTTCATACAAAACAGAATCGCGGCTTTATTCCAAACTTGGCAACCCCGCTGAAAGTGAAATGTCCGCGGCAAAAAGTAATAGATGGATCGCTCTGCATCCCGCACAAACAATCGCAGACGTCAGCGGAGACCCCTGGGAAGCTTACCATGAGGCCTTACAACGGATGATAACAGAAAATCCGGATAACGCTTCTATCCGCAAACAATATGCCGACACAATTGCCGGCAGATATATAGACGCCAAAGTATCCCAAAGAAAAGAAAACGAAAAACTGGATGAGCCCCGAAAATCTTTAAGTGAACCCCAAAACAAACCGTCCGATAAGAAATGCCTGAACGAACAAATATCTGACCTGGAAACTGAGAAAAAAACCGCTAAAAATGATTTAACCCTGACACAATCCAAGTTGAACGCGGAACTTCGTGAAAAAGACAATTTTAACGTTGAACGTGAGAAAAAAGAGGCCGCAAACGAAGACGCGCAGAAAACCATTGGAAATTTGATCAAATCCAGCAAAAAGATTAAGGATCTTAACAAAAACATAAAAGAGAAAACCTCCGCCTTGCAGGAAAAGGAAGAAAAATTAAAAAACCTGAAAACCGAAAAGACGGAACTGGAAACAAAAATTGAAAAGCTTGAAAAAAAGACAAAAGAAGAAACTGATAAAGAAGAAGCCAGACACAAAGAACTCGGTGAAACAGAGATAGATCAGGATATTATGCTGGATGAGGCTATAGAAAAGTACCTTGACGCTATAGAAATGATTGTTGCCTCCAAAGACAAAAAAGAAGAAGATATTCAGGCAATTACAAAAAAACTGCAGGACTATAGCTACAAAGACCCTTGTGCGTTTAATCAGCTAATAACGGCAATAAATAACCGCCTCGAAAAAATAACGTTTACGCAACCTGACAGAAAGAAACGTAATGACCTAAGAACTGCCTTCCAAAATTTAAAATTGGATCTAATAGAAAATTCTGCAGGATTTGATGAAATGAAAAATAAGCTTGCAAATGCCGAGTCAAACACTACTCTCATTGAAAATGTTGAGTTCACAAACATTGAACTTTTTACTTACGTAATCACTAAACTGCGCGCGGAAAACAAACCGGTAAAACTTGCAAAACTGCTTCTTACCGTGTTTATGAACGATAAAATGGACTATCTTACACGCGTTACGGCAATGAAAGATTTTATTGACCTTGTCTATGAAAAACTGTCTTTGGATAAAGAAAAAGAACTTCCGGAATTTGACGAAGCATTACGAAAGGTCTTAAAAGACGTATTTAAATTCTCCCGTTTATCAGAAGTGCGCAATCCAAAAGCAACACTCTCAACTGTAATCCTGAGAGGTACAGGCGAAAACAAAACTAAAATTGAACCGCTTATTGAAACTCTTGAGAAATTGTACAACAACTTAAAGAATCGGCACATAAATAAGAAAGAAGATTCCTGGCATGAAATGAAAGATGAAAAAAAGAAAGTTTTTCTGGCAGATCAGGACGAAATAATGCCGTTATCTGTTCCAGCAACAGAACCAGGCAGAATTATACCTGTTAGAGAAAACGTTAAGAATGAAATATTAGATCATGAATTCCCGCAAAATGTTTCAGAATACGTGGTTGACAAAATAGAAACCAGTCTTTGGCAAAACCATATTGAGGACTATCTAAAAGAAGACGAAGATGATAAAAACCAAAAAGTTGAACAATTACTCGACGTGCTTGAAATCGGGGAAGAAGCCGCAAAACTGGATCCTGATAACGCGGCAGTTCATCTTGCTCTTGCCCAAATATATTTTGAACTTAAAGACTTTGATAAAACTCTCTCGGAAAGCAAAAAAGCCATTGAGAAAGACCCTTCTGATTTCAAAGCGCACCAGATCATAATAGATGTGCACAGAAAACGCTACCAACCCATAGAACTGCACAAAACATATATTGCACTTGCAGAAGCACATAAGAAAAAATATGAAGAAGAAAAAGAAAAAGGAAATAGTGACAACGCGCGGCTACAGCTTGCCGAGGCCCGCACGGCAGTCACAAATGCTGAAATAGTTCTGCCCCTAAAAGCAGATACTTTGGCTTTGCGATCCGAAATTTTGGAATTGATGGAAAACTCGGACAATATTATTCTACCTGAACTGGATTATGCTCTTAAATGGTTAAAATTTTCCAAAATCAGAAAGTTTTTATCGTTTAGAAGAAAGAAACGTACGCCAGATGCGCTTGATACAGTTGAACAAAGATTAAGACGAGTAAGGTCAAAAATCCTAATCGCGAATAACAAGTTTACAAAAGCCATTCCTGATCTCGTGAAATGCGAAAAATTAGGAGATAATTCCAAAGAAATTTGTACGGATTTAGCTCGGTGTTACAGAAAAAAATATTTTCGCGATATTGAAATCAAACGTTTAATAACATTTGGCATACTAACATCGTTAGCTTTATTGGCAATAAACATAAAGAGAATCGTACATTTGGATTTAGTGCCGTTCAGCAGCAGATTAACAAATCCTGTTACTACAGTTATGCTTAAATACCTGCCTTACACAACCATGCTTTTAGGCATATTAGCACTGATTTTAGCCGGATACATCATAGGACATCTTATCTACAAATATGTGGTTTTTATGCCGATAGACGATAAAAACAAAACCATTGAATATTTCCGTAAAGCTATTAAAGCTGATCCCCAGGATATTGTGCTTTATGAAGAAGCTCTTAGCTTTGCGCGTGAGTTGAAAGACAACGAAACAATTATCATGTTGGCCGACCAGGCGGTAAAAGATATAAACCTAAAAGAAATTATTGGTACAGACAAAAGAGAAGATGTCAAAAGAAGACAGAAAAAAATAGAAGCAGAACTGGTAGAAGCTTTGACTATTCGCATAAAAAACAAGTTAAAATGGCGATTTGGCACTTTTGTGCATAAAATAAGAAGCAGTTATTTCCCGCCTTCACTGGTTCTGCCGGAACTGGAAGGAATAAAAAGTAATATTGCCTCTGCAAAAGAGCATGCTGAAAATATAACTGATGAACCCAAACGCAGCCGTCTTTTATCCCCGCTAGACGAACTTAATGCTTCACTATGCAAAAAAATAGTGAAACAGCACCGCCGGTTTAGAGCGCCTGTTAGTATCCGCAAAAAAGCACGCTATGCCGCGCGGTTTGAACTTGCAAAGGCACTTATCGAATACGCAAAATCTCTCGACAATCCATCAAGCAGAACCCCTGCTTTAATTGAAGCGATACTCATCATGCAAACACTTCGAAACAGGGAAAACGCGCCGGACGTCACAAAAACTTTATCTGAAGCATATGTCCTGCGAGCAGAAAGTTTCTCGAACGTAGAAAAAAAACAAGCATACTATGAAGAAGCTCTCGCGCTGAACCCATCCAATGGAAAAGCATATTTTGAAAGAGCGCGGATTTACGTCCAAACTTACCTGGATAAAAAACAGGAAATAGCTGATGACCTGGAAAAAGCGCTTGCGAATGAAGGACTTGACGATGCTGATTCCATTACAGCGCACAAAAAACTAATTGAAATATATGAAAGCAATGTACCGAATGTTCAAAATCCTTCAAAAGCAATTGAACATCATAAAAAACTCAATGAACTGGAAATTAAAAAAGATTCGAAAACAGAGAAATACCGCCCGTTAAAAACAATAAAACAAAATGAAGCTTTAAAACGAAACAAACTCTTAAAAATGGCTGAAAAAGCAGAAAAAGTAGAAAAACTTAGAACTAAATTTGAACGACAGAAGAAACTTTTAGCAAAATATGAAAGCATGCCGGCGAAAAAAGATATACAGGATGTGCTTGAAGAAGAACATGGCGAGTTAAAGACCGCGATAGCAAAACTTGACAACGAAATCAGTAATCTCGCAGGTGCAATACCAAATACTCCCGATGAAAATTTCCGGCTGTTTTATATGTTGAAAGACGAAATGAAGGAGACTCAAACCCCTGAACAAATAATCGCACTTTTAAAATGGCTAATCAGCCAAAAGGTACGGCTCTTAGGCAATTATGAAAGCAGCGCTAAACTTATCTTAGCTGAAATACTTTTGGGCAAAGACATTAAAGAAGCTTCTAAACAAAGGACTAACGAGGCACAAGAAATCCTTGAAAAACTTGAAAACGAAAAACTGGAAATAAAAGAACTTGAAAGAAACGAACTAAAAGGAACCGACCTTCAAAGATATATCAAACTTAAAGCCTCCGCACTTTCTGAGGATGAACTGATACAACTATATTTTCTGCTCACAAAAATATGCATAACAGCAGATGACATGGAAAACGTTAAACGCGGGTTTGAGTATCTGCGCCAGGCTTTACTTCTAGTATACGATTTTAGATTCGCTGAAAAATTTGTCGAACTATTCTGTTCTCTGACCGAAAAACTGGTAGAACTTGAAAAAACAGATACTCAGATACCTCTGGAAATGCAAAACCTCATTAATGCAAACAAATTCGCCGCAATCATAACGCTTTCATCGGAAAATCTCAAAAAAGCAACATCCGCCATTCTCACAAAGGAATTTGAACTTAATGGCCTCGATTTTATTGGTGTTCAGGACATTATTAATAAGAACGTTTTCGGATCTAACGTACTTAGCCCTGAGGATAAAGCTGAAATATTAAAACTTATAGCTGCGCAAATAAACGCCGGATTTTACAGAAACGAAGGATATGCGACACGTTTCTGGAACAATTTTACAAAAAACCTCAAAAAACTTAAAAAATTAAAATCCTGCCGCGAGTACGCTCATATGATCCTGGGATATATGGACACAGCTCAGAAAGAATCAATAACGCCGCATAAATTCTTTCGGAATATTGTAACCCAAATAAAAAACGCTAGAAAAACAATAATGGCGCGCTGGCATTTTGGGTTCGCAAAATTTTATATGTGGCGCAGCAAAAAAAGAGATTCTGAAATTATTTTCAGGCTAGGCATTGAAATGTATGAAAGAAACAACTTTTACAAAGCGTTGGCATACTTTAAAGAGGCAGAAAAACTTGGTTACAATACAGCCGGTCTGCACAGATATACTGCCCGGACAGAAGTGGAACTTGCAGAACTTAACTCTAGAATGAAACAACCGGAGAAAAGTGAAGAATTCTTCACTAATGCTCTTACCAGCATGGAAAAAGCCGCACAAAGTGACGAAAAACTGAAAGAAGACAGTGATTTTAATGCTGAACTGGCTACAATATGCGAAGAGGCCATTGAATACTCGGCACTATTGCCGCAATCCGGTAAACAGACAGCGTCTTTCATAGAAAAGAGAATCAGCCTTTTAGAGAAAATATACCGTCTAGCACCGGAATTTTTAACTTTCGATAGTGTAACTGAACTCATGGATTCGCTTGAAAAACTGTTTAATGACATGTCTGCAAAATCGCAGCGTAAGAATACGATGCTACTTGCACGTCTTACTGTTCTTACAGGTTTGATTTTCCTTAGAAACAATGACCTGACTGGCGCGGAAAACGCGTTTTATCGAGCGTTATGGATAAATGAAAACTGCACAATTGCAAGGCTAGGCCTTCGCGACTTGGCATTATATGAAAGCGAACTGCTGGAAAACAGGGTAGAAAACGCAAAATTTAAAAAACGCGCGCTAGAACAACATGAAAAAGCAATGGAACTTGACTCTGCCGTAACTACTATTAAATCTATAGAAATGGCAAACATTTATCATGATTTAGCACAAAAACAAAAAACCCCGGACGATAAAATAAAGTATCTTGACTTAGCAGTTAACCTTGATCCCTTGCCCGGAAGAAAATTTGTGCTTGCAAATGCTTATTTTGAGGCAGGAAAATTTGACGACGCGGAAAAACTTCTGAAAGAAATCGAAACATCAGAGCACAAAACTTTCGATGCCCGCGCAAAAACTATTACGGCTAATCTGATTTCTGAAATTAAAAATTTAAAGAAAAGAATCGAAACCGGAATAATGAAATCCGCGGACTGCCAGGAAAAACTTGCCAAGTTTATTGAAAACCGAAAAAATACAAAAACTAAAATAACAAAACTGGAAAACAAATTAAAAACCACTAAAGATAAACAAAAACAGGAAAATATTGCCAGAGAAATACGGTCATTAACAAACAGCAAAGAAAACCTTTTAAGTTCACGGGATAAGAAGGTTCTTGAAAGACCGTATATGAGGGAAGAACGTGAAAACGCCGGTAGAACCATATCAAATGAAATTAAAAAGAAAGAAGCTGAAAGAAATGTACGCCTGAAACAAGTTGAAAACCTTCTCAATAGAACCGAGATACATTTAAAAAGAAATGCTGAACTCTCGAAAAAATTCGAATTAACGACTAGATATATCGGGGGAAGCAAGATAAAACCCGCAGTAATCTTCATCCTCGACGCGGCAGAAAAGGCTCTCAAAAACAACAACCTTCTAGAAGCAAAGCTCCTTTTAGAAAAAGTTAAAGAACTTGACTCCGGCAATAAAAAATTATCTGACCTGACACAGTTTCTTCAGCTCAAAAAGAAAAACCTAGCCCTTTTGCGTAAAGACTATAACAGCATTATACGCGCGAATCAAAAAACAGCTGAAACAGTACATGCATATATGAAAATTGCAGGCTGTGCTGAAGAAGAATACCTTGAAGAATCCCGCAAATCAGATGAAAAAGAACCGCAGAAACAAAGAGAATCACGTTTGAAAAGCGCCCGTTTAAAAAGGGATAATAAGATTAAGCAAAACTATAGCAAATTCCTAAAATTCTTTAAAGAATTCGGCGCACGAGAACTGGAAAACCCTGAACTTCTGGATAATTTACCCGAAATCTTAAATAAACTGTTTTCATTCTGGAACACGCAGGATAACAACAAAAAAATTGTTGATACTTGTCTGTTTCTCATAAAAACACTTCCATATAATGCTGAAACAGACAAAGTTCTTGAAATTTGTGTAAAAACTTTATATGAAACATTGCTTTCAAATGAAACTCTTGAAAATACTGATCCCACAAAAATTAAATCCCTGAAAAGTAATTTAATTGCCGATAAGGCTTTGTTGCTGAGTCTTATACAAATTTCTCAAAAAACATTCAACCCCGTGCTCGCGAAAGAACTCATAGATTTCTTCTTTCTGACAGACGGCAAGTTTCATGTGCTAATGTCCGTATTCTTCGCACGGCACAGACAAAAAAAAGAGAACGAACTCTTTGTATATTCTTTACTTGAATATTTCAATGAAAAACTCTCAGATAGTTTTATAGATTATATTGAACAATCGTTGCATCAGAAAAAATTAATTTTTCTACCCGGAATAAGAGAAAAATCAACTCGAACTCATTTTTTTCGCAGGTACCGCAATATGTTAACAAACGATCTGGACACACTTCCTTTAGCTCTCACAAAAACAAAAAAGGAAGAAGAAATGTATTTTAGCCTTGCGATTGCTAACCTTGCCCTAAACAATAACTCTGAAGCCCTGCAATGTTTGTATAAAACATTAACCGGCACTTACAAAGAAAAAAGCCAACGTCTGCTTATTCATTTATATACCCTAAAAGGCGACAAAACAGCCGCATGGCACATATTTACGGCAATGCGTAAGGAAACGCCTTACTCACGTTTTATAGACGACGCGCGTTACGAAATGGGGCTGGAAACCGGAGACACCTTTTGGTGGAAAACATGGGAAATTATGAGTTACGGCTGGAAACCGGTTTTATTAAAACCAATTAAAGAAAGCATTTTGTTTGCAACACTTCCAGTTTCATTAACAGTTTCCATAGCACGATTGTTTAACCTGAGCCTTATGCCTCAAATAGGAATCATGATTGCCACTTTAACCTGTGCGGGTATATGTTTCGTCTACTTTCATAAAAACGAAAGACAAAGTACTGCCGCTTTCATAGCTGCTGTAAACATATTTGTTTTACCATATTTCGCAACATTGAACTTCGGCTGGTTAATTGCCGCAGTTTTTACAACCGCGTTTTTTGTTCATTTAATCGTAAACCTTTTTGCATTTGTAACGAACATTGTCACAGGTAAAACAACCATCTCTTATGGGGAAATTGACCCTCGGGAAAAGAAACCGGTTATAGAACCTTTTGTCTCGGAAAAACCGTCTCGACCAATCGTCGGTATTGTCGAAATTAACAAAGATGCACTGAAACAACTGTCTTCGGATTATCCGGATATAGAATTTACGATTGTTAAGAAACCAGTACCTGTTATTCCTGCGAAAGCAGGAATCTCCACATTTCTAATTGACATGTCTCCGCAGGATTTAGCAAACAACATAAATGATATTGTAAAATACGTAAGGCGAACAGCTTTTGTGAAAAAATACCCGTATTTAGCGCAACTGGACTCTGTCTCAATAAGCAGAATGAGGCAAGACCGCCTTAAAAATGCTATGATAACGCTTACAACAGAACTTGTAAGAGAAACTCCCGTCAACAACACAATAGATGCGCGGATAGGAGCGTTCGCGAATAATTATGATCCTGATCTTTTGATTGAAACAGAAGAAAAAGACACAGACATTGACGATAGCCGTGAAGAAAAGCTTTTAAATAAATTGCGTTACAACGAATCCGCTGCAACTATTTTACGAAAATGGATAACAGGAATACCAGATGGTGAATTAAGCATTCAATCTATTGAAAAGTTTTTTAACCATGTTAACTTCTTTAAAGCTGAATATTTAGATGAATACCGACATAGTGCGTATAGCCGTATACTCGTGTATAGTGGTAATCTTGCTGATGGAGGAGAGGTATATTTTATGGTTTTCTACTCAAATGATGAGATTAAGAACATTGCAATGAAAGTAGAGGAAGAGGTTGTCTTCGGAGAAACTGCACTTAATGGTATTCGCACACCATATTATCAATTACCGAATGAGTATTCTGATAAAATTGCAACTTTTATAGAATCCAAAACTTCTGAAATGGTTCC
This sequence comes from Candidatus Omnitrophota bacterium, assembly GCA_043812935.1. GTDB lineage: Bacteria > Omnitrophota > Gorgyraeia > Tantalellales > Tantalellaceae > JBDRNE01. Next base: position 72,451 of record JBDRLO010000024.1, on the reverse strand, counting down.
TGCGCAAGCTGACTTTCAGCCTACTATTTGTAGTTCATGGATAGAAAACGAAACAGATTGGAAAGAATTTAAAAAAAGTCTTACTGCCCAGCCTGTTATTAAGAAATTTCTTTTATTTATGCTTGAAAAGGGTTTTGATGCCAACATATCGCAACAATATGTTATATATAGTCAAGAGGGCGGAGCGTTTTGTGACATAGATTCAATATACCAACGTGCTTATATCAGTACAGATGTTGGACCATTTATCCACGAATTTATTCATTCGATACATAATGATTTGGGTCCTCAAAAAATAGAGCAAATAAAAAATTACTTCAGTGTTAATCATCCTGAATTAAATGATTTATTTGAGACTCCGCTTTACAAAAATAATAAGGATATCTTTGGAACAGAGGGTTTAAGTTATTATCTACAAATGGCATTAGAGGGAAAGCAGGAATACAACGGTAAAGAAATGGCAGAGACAGAAGAGAAAACATTTCAATTAAAGCTTTTAAATAAAGATATAGACTTTTTCGAAAGCATAGGATTACTTCCGTATGAACTGAAGAATATAATACGAAAACAACTTCTGAATAATACTGAAAATACCGCGATGGCGGAAACAGTAGAGGAAGAACTCGCCAAGAACCTATCCATACTGCTGACCAAAGACTTTATACCGAAGAATCAGGCAATTGTATATGACTTGAGAGACGTACCAGAAGATGTCCTTACCCGTATACTGCCTGCGGTTGAACGATTGGCAGAAGCAAACCCAACTGTATATATGTGCCTGATCGATCAGGAAAACCGTATGCAAAAAGCGATAGGTGAATTCATATTGCCGGACAATATTACACACTTAACGGGTATTGACCCCGCGCGACCCATTGTCCGCCAGGCAAGAGACTTTCTGCTTGCGAAACTCAGGATCGATGATTTACCGTTTGCGGCAATGTCGGTCGTCACGACCGAATCCATGGCGGAAGGATTTCTGTCACACCTTGAGGGCCCTGCGGCAGAAAAAGCCAATTTTATTATTGCCGGCAGGAGTGTTGTGGACAAAAAAGACGCTGAAACCGAACACATCTTGAATATGCTTCCGGTTATGGCGCTTACAAGTATCCTAAAAAGATACCTATCCAAAGAAAAACAGACAAATGTGGTAGCAGTGGAGTGCTCAGAAAACATACTGCAAAAGATTCGCAACCTTATGGATATCATTTTAACCGTGATCACACGCCTAAACATCAACGACGAAATCACGGAAAAGATCAGCGCCATCATTCAAACCACCAGATCATTATAATCGTTTAGTTTTTTAGTTTGATGGTTTTTTTTATTGTAAGTAAATTGTTGTTAGAAATAAAGAAGATTTTGAACATAAAGTTTCCGATAAACGACCGCATATATTTTTTAATATGCAGGGAGGTAAAACAACAGAGAACATGCTGGAAACGGCAGAAAAACCGCCCAGATACAGGACTTGACAAATAAACATTCCGATCTCGTCGCTTTGGCGAACATATATCCCTACCTTGTCAATCCATATCTGGGCGGTTTTTCTAGAGACACCTTAGGAAAATTAAAAAATAGAACCCGTAGTGAGATGCGGGAAATACTTGAAAAAGCACTTCCTGACGAAAAGCGGCATGATATTCTCGAATCAATTTTTGATACATATAATTCCGATGTTTTTTCAAATACACAGCCGGAGTTACCCAAAGAACAACCCTCCGTTAACCCGAATGATACGGAACCTTGGCTTGAAAGTTACAATGAGGCTATCGGCGTTTCCATTGATGCTCATACAGCCGGCACAATGCACAAAAAAGACAAAGGTATTGACACATTTCTTGCCTTTCACACACGATTCATCAATTATTTAAGAAACAATCCCAATGTATCATTCGCGAATATTGCTCTTAAACACAGGAAAATTGCGGCAGAACAAGAGGATATTAGGACGGGTCAAACAATAAACAGAGTTCTTACCTTAATGCCCAAAATTCCGAAAGCAATTGTTATAGACAGTCGACTCCCCTGCATTGATATAAATACCATGCTTCCGGAAATAGAAAAATTTGCGCATAACGATTTTTATGTTTCGATTATTAATAATCCAAACGCGCCTCTTCCGTTAAATACAGCATCAAAACTTATTCTGCTTGAAAACGTCATTATATTGGATCCAAAAGATATTACAATTCCGGACGGCACAGAAGATATTGTCGGCGCAATAAATACAGCTTTAAAAATCAAAAAGAAAGAAGAAAAAATCCCGGAAATTTTACCATTTGCAGTTTCCATTGTTTCGCCTGAATCCGATACCGGAACAAATCAGCTGATTAAATCTTTACAAATCAACGGGGAACCAGGCACCCCCAGTTATGTCATAATTGGTAAAAATATCCTGACAAAAGACGAGGAAGGGAAAAGGCTTAACCGTATTATACCAATGATAGCCGCCGCAAACCTTTTAAAACGTTATACAGATTCCGGAAAATCTCCGCATATCATAGCAATTGAATGTTCCGAAAACACATTGAGCCGTTTGAAACAGGTATTCACCGCGCTTGAAAACATCTCACGCCTGCGCATTTCAGAAACCATACGCGAATTCATTGATAACCTGTTCCATGTGGATATAAGCGCATAAAATTAACCAAAAAAACTAAAAATAACTATATTTTGAAAAATAGGCTTGATTTTCAATATATAATAAAAATTTCTTTGGCTAAACTCGACAAATACAAGAACATCGTATATACTAGCTACAAAGAAAAGAAAGGTTTCCTATGTTTCCAACACTATTTGAGGGGACAAGCTTTCATGTCCCTACATGGGATGTTTGTCTCCTTGCGGGTGCTATAATCGCAATAGCCCTTGCGGTTCTTAACCGGCCGAAAATGTTTCCCATAAGCCGCATCGGTATTTTTCTATGCGGTATTTTAATGGGTTACATGGGGCTTTTAGGATCAAAGGTTTTATTCTCATTTTTGCATTGGCAGGCTATACAGGAAGCAGGATACCCTTCTTTTAAATATATGTTCCGCCGTGTGGGGTATGCTTCTCTTGGAGCGTTTGCGTTTGAAGTCCTGGCACTCGTGATATTTACAAAATTCCGAAAAAAACGTATAAGCTTTCTCATTACAGCTGACTATGCGGCACCGTTTATTATCATTCAAATGTTATTTGTCAGGATAGGGTGCCTGTCTTACGGCTGCTGCTATGGCAAACCTTCAACACTACCATGGGCAGTTGCTTTTAAAACCATGCCTCCGCCGATCGTTCCAAGCCATCCGACACAGGCATATTCAATCATTTTTCTGGCAATTATATTTTTTCTTATGCGCCATTTTTACAAAAAAAATCATGTTCCCGGCGCCATTTTTTTCGGCACATTCTGCATGTATGGTTTTTTTCGTTTTTTTGTTGAGCTTTTGCGAATTGACAGTATTACAATATGGCATTGGCTGACATTATCGCAAATAACCATGCTCAGTATTTGTATTGTAAGTTTATTATGCCTGCTCTCAGTATTACTACTTCGTCGTAAAAATAAAAATATATCGTAAATTAAAAAATAGGAGTTCTATGAAAAAATTCATGCTCACGGTAATTATCGTGTTTTATATAGTTTCTTCATTCAATATAAATTTATCTTTTTCGGAAGAAACAACTGATAATACTGCCGATTCTTCAGAAACAGAAACACCTGAACTTAAAAAAGAGGAAATCGTTTCACGATTAAAAGGCATATTCAAATACAATCCTGACATTCTTGCCACAACACCGGGCATAAAAAGCATAACAAATGAAGAGGGAATAACAACTTTTGAATATAATGGCCTACCGATAGATTCAGTTGACCGGGACACTCTTTTTACTTTACTTAAATCCGTTAACAGCCAAGTTTCCTGGAAAAATTTTCAACGAACCCAACGTCAACTCAAGGCACTAAAACAAGTTGAAAACTTCAACAGAACCCAAAGAATGCTTCGCCAGCAAACTCAAAGCACTCCAAGATTACCTAAAATACCAAAAACCTATACACCGCCAAAGGTTCCAAAAACTTATAAACCCCCTAAACGATATTAATTATTAACTACTAAACTATTATGTAGGTCGTAGGGGACCAATAGTGTCCAAGGAAAAAAATTACCAAAAGCTATGCTGAACTTCTTTACAGTGCCAGTCTCCGATTAAAACCTGCCATTCTCATTGTGTTGCAGGCGTTAACGAAAAATAACAACAATATGCATTAACCTTAAAAAAGTTTGTTTTTTTCTGGTTTTTTCTTTTTCCTCATGGTATTATAATACAAATTTATTAAAATCAATAGAAACGTCACATATCTAGCCCAGTTGTTAACCGTATTTAAGGGAAGGTACGACATCGATGAATGAAATAAAAAGTTATTTTACCTTTAAAATCATTTCACTTTTTTTAATATGTACTCTTCTTTCTTCGGATATTTCATGGAGTAATCCTTCTTTAACTTTTTTAAAACCTGTTACCGCACCTACAATTTCCGGTCAAGGCATTTTCCAGGAAAAAATGCTCACTCAAAACGGGGAAACATTCCGTGAGTCAATTGCCGCGGATGCTGTGTTACAAAACATAATCCTGGATATCGCAAAATACCTATATGATAACCAGCTTCCAATTTCGGCTCTGGACACAAGCCTTACGTGCGCATATGAAAAACAGGCAAATGTAACGTTAGAATATATTTTTACACTGGAATACTTACTACAAAAACTAAAGAATCCAAACAGCACAAGAAAAGCCCCAAAATATATACAAAAGAATGACATACTTGCCCTTCCATATAACCCGAATAATATTGAATCCTTACTATTGGTTGCGAAAAAAGCATCTCCTTCCGCGCAAGAATTGCAGGGCGAAACACTTTTTGAATCCAATAAATACGTCATAAAACTTTTTACAGACGCACCAGTGGCCGATAAAGCACCGAAAAGTTTAACTAAAACGGCAGTACCACCTAAAGAAAAATTATTAATTCAAAACCCTGAAAAAAACATTATTTCTGATACAAAAACAGCCTTTAAGAATAAACGCTGGGGTAAATTTAAGGAATTATTAAAATATATAAAGAATTCTGAAATCATGACATCCGGACTGACGGCAGTATTAATTCTACCTAACCTTGACGAATTCCTAAAAAAATATCCTGAAATAAGCCAAAATGAGATAAGGCACCTTACTACTCTTATAAGAAACCTTCGTTTCAATTTTAGTCTTAAGCATTTTTTAATCGGTTTAATAAGTGTCAGCATTTTTATTGGAGTTACACGGCTCATTTGGAAACATGTGATTTGTGTGTTTAACCTTACAAGCAGTCTCAGCGCAAGACGCGAAAAAGCCGCAAAAAAATTAAAATTATACGAAGAAAACGCAAATAAAATCTTACAAATACAAAAATACCTTTCAGATTTAAAGTTTCGGGATACTTCTGAAGAAAAACAAGAAATTGCGTGGAAAACTCTTGGTAACATGTCGAACTTAAGTGAAACTGATGACCTTGATATAAAAAAATACGCCGTAAAAGCGCTGGGACGGATATTAGCATACAAAACCAATGTAGCATCTTCTAATGTTAAGGACATTTTTCCTGTTGCCTGGGAAATATCAAAATTCGGTGATTTAGCAATTCCTGAAATTGCACGATCACTGTTAACAAAAAATAACGAACTGTTGCAATACAGCGGAATAATTGCTTTGGGCTTTTTGCAAATTGAAGAAAACAAGAAACTCAAATTTTTAGAAAAAATACTTTTGACTGGTAATGTAAAACTCGAAGAAAAAGTTCAGCATTATGCCTTGGGGATGATTTGGCAAATGTCACGTACCCCGACCTCTGAAATAAATATAACTAATTGGACGCCGTTTATACGTTCACAGTTAAAAAATAGTTATAAACCTGTACGCCATTATGCCAAACAAATTTTGAATAACTGGAAAATACTTACTGCCATAGATAGCTTTGATAAAGCTTTGGCAGACATAAAAGATCCTGACCAGGAAACACGAAGTGCCGGAATTACTGCACTTGGACAAATAAACTATACTCCACTTTCTGAAACGTTTCATAACGAAGCATGTACTATTTTAAAAACAATCGCTCTTCATCCAAAGGATGATCCTGCAACCCGCTTATCGGCCGTAGAAGCGCTTCTAAATATTGGAGCCGCGGAATTTTTCGATTGTGCCGGTTTTTTGCGCGATATCATAGGCATCGAACCCCCTATTTTTGATGAAACGCTTTGTTTAAAAGCTCAAACATTATTAAAGAAAATTATCCATTCTACACCCCGGCAAAACATAAAAGCCGAAAAAGACACAACAGCAGCCGCGGAAAAACAAAAGAAACCTGAAAGTTTAAAAGACATATTATCACCTTTAAAAAAATCAAAAATCATTACCTGCTTGCTGTATTTTCTTTTAGCTGTTCCGGTAGTACTAAATGCAGCAGATAAATCTTTAAATATTAATCAAACAAAAATACCATTTTTAACAAAATGTATCAGACTTTACCGGAACAACTTTACCCTGAAAAATTTCATAGAACTAACTCTCATTTTTTGTTTTATAGAATTCGTGATATATATTTACATTATTGTCTCTACCAGAAAAAAACTATCAAGCTCAAATATCGAAATACGTAACAAAACAACCATAAAATTGGAAAAAAAGGGGAAATTTTCAGCACAATTACAGATAAAAAAATATCTTGCTGATTTAACCTATAAAGATACTTCTCCTGAAGAACAACTATATGCCTGGCAGCAATTGGGTAATTTTTCCGCGTCTTCCAACAAGAATATTAGAAAAAAAGCTGTTTCTGCCCTGGGACAGTTATTACACTCTATAACTATAACGCCATCCGATCCTCTTAAATATAATTTTCCCGCAAGCAGGGAACTCGCAAAATTCGGCGAATTGGCAATCCCTAAAATTAAAAGAACGTTATTTACAAAAAAGCCTGAATTTTCGCAATACGGCGCAATAACAGCATTGGATTTTCTGGAAATCGATTCCTCTGAAAAAATTACTATTTTAGAGAAAGCGCTATTCCATAAAAACACAAATGAATACGCGCGCAAATATGCCTTGAAAACATATTTAAAAATAATCGCTCAGGACGATCAACTTCTTTTTGAAAAAAAAGTAACAGAGCTTGTCCCGCATATACGCAAGTTGTTAGTGGAAAATAATTTTAATGTCAGGTCTGACGCGGAACAAATTTTGGAAACACTGGGAGAATATACAGAAGAAGATATGTTTACAAAAGCATTGGCAGATGTTAATGCTTCTAATCACACAATAAAAAATTTGGGCATAGCAGCTCTTGGAAGGATAAAATATCCTGATCTTTATTATACCCAATATGAAAAAGCGGAATTCGTGCTGGAAATAGCAGCTCTGGTTTCAACCAACGACATTGAAACCAGGTTATTAGCCGCGGAAACCCTTCAAAAAATAAAATCTGAAAAGTTTTATAATTGCGCAACTTTATTTGATTCCATCTTAACTAAAGAAGAAGGAGTATTTAGCACGAGAATCTGCCAAAGGGCAAAAAAACTCCAAAACACGATCCGCATTGCTCCCGCGAATGACCAAAATGATAAAGTCATTCATTTGCAGCATAGAAAAGAACCAAAAGCTGTAATTCCTCGAACCAGAGGGGGGAAAGACCCGGCTACCGTTACCCATTTAAAACATATTACTACCCCCATAGAACGGGTGCTGCCGCAAAAAATTTCTACTGCCGCACCAAAATACAGCATCGAAACATCGAAAAAAATTCCCGTACTGCACAGGCCGAAAGATAAATATGCCCGCATTAAAACATTTATCAGTGGCTTAATAAACGAAGGCTCATATGAAATTCCTCTTGAGCAAACTATACAATTTGTTTTAACCCCTGATTCTGAAACCGCAAAACGTTTTTACCACTCATTAAGGGCAACATCGAATGGAGACTCGCTGCCCGATAAACATATTTTATTAATTGACTCAAAAACCTCCAAAGAAAAAATCCGAAAAAAACTACAATCCATTCTATCCGGTGAAATAAAATGGGTTATTATGGCCGCTGACCATGTCAGCGATATGCCTCAACGTAAAATATCGTCTAATATTAAATCTTTGGCCGTTTTTATTGTTGACGGGCCTACAATGACCCGGAGCCAGCTTAAAAAAGCCGCAACACTTCATTCTCATAAAAGTTTTTCCAACATAAACAATTTTACAATAGCGGATATGACCGATGAAAAAACTCTCAACAGTGCACAGAAAAAGAAAAACGCTCTTATAAATATCCTCAAAAGCATAGTTCCTTTTGTTTTTCTTATACCTACAACAATCTTTATGTTAAGCAGCCGGGCATTATCACAGCCAGTTGCCCAAATAATGCTAACAGAGGAATTAAAAAAAGCTTGCCAAGTAGCCTTTTTCAACAAATTAATCGTGGGATTCGAAATTGTATTTTCCATAGCTGTATTTGTAATTCTCGTACGTGCAATACTTATCAGGCGAGCTTCCGCCTTGACCAAACTCAAGGAGCTACATACAAACATCTCAAGAACAAACACGGAAGCTAAAAAAACTCAGGATTTCACGTTCTGGACATCACTTAAATATATAATCCCCATAATGTTTTCTGTTTTCTATTTACGGGGCAATGGAACGGCTAATTTTATATTAGAAACCAACCAAAAAATAGGGAATAAAGGCCCTTCCATTTGGGGGCTCTTGGCAACAACTTTTCTTGTAGCCCTGACTTTTATTTTATTGGCCAAAAACTTTGTTTTGTCAAATAAATCTAAACACAAACAACACACTTATAAAACAGATAGTAAAATATGGATATTTACAAGAGCAGCTTCAATTCCAAAAAACACTGAAGACAAGTTTAGTGCCATACTCAACGCTGTCCCCGAAATGCAAAAAGAAAAACAACACCAAACCAGCGTTAATCAAACACTTCAATTTGTTTTAACCCCGGATGTTACAACTGCAAAAAGTTTTATGACCTTTGCTACACAAATTAAAAAAAATATATTTAACGAAGATATTTTGTTTGTTGACGGTTCTCTTTACAAAAAACAGGAATCAAAGCTTCTTGAATCAATTCAATCCGGAAAAATAAAAATGGTTATTATGAACGCGCATGCGCTTAAGAATATGCCCGTTTTCAAAATGTCGCCTATTATTAAATCCACCGTGATTTTTCTGGTGGACCCTCAAAAAATGAGCAAGGAACAAATCCAAAACGGGACAACTGTTTCGTTAATGGAGAACTTTTCTACAGTAGCGGACTCAAAAGTTATTAAAATAACTGATACTGAAACATTAAAAACAAACGGAAAGAAAAACTCTTTCTTAAACGCAATGAAAGCAATGTTACCTTTATTAGTTACGATTTCAGCTATTGTTTTCTCAATAGTATCTTTCTGGGAAGGGCAATCACATGCCGGATTATTAAACTATTCCGGTTTTCTTACAACAGTAAAACGTATTTCCCCGGTTATAAGTTATCTTAATTACGTATTTTTCCTTTTAATCGCGTTTTACATTATACAATTTTTCGTAAAATCAATAATAAACAAAATCTCCGGCAATAAATCGTCGGATAAAAAGAATATCCGGGCACTTTTGCCTTTTCTATTGGCAATCCCAACTGTTCCATTAATAATAAATTTCTTTCAAAACCCGGCGTCGGCACAAAATCTTTTTGAAATATGTCTCAAAACCGAACATAACCCGGGCATTTTTACGTTAAAATTAACATTAATCATTGCGGTATTAGCTGCTTTATACTTTGCAATGAAATGTTTTTTCAAACATATTTTAACGACAAGCTTGGAAGAAGATCCGGAAACAAGAATGGTTGAAACGCCAGAAACAAAATTGCCAGTAAAAACTGATCCTCCAATCCCAAAAGGCGCTATTGCCGCCATTCAAAAAGATAAATTAGGCGACAATGCGCAAAACGCGTCAACACAATTACAAATTACAGAAACGCCTGAAACCGCGGCACCTCATCCGAAAAAAACACACGATAAAACTATCCGGCTATTGCACATAGCAAAAGCTGAGGCAAATAATATCCGCGTAAACCTTGTAAAAAAAACAAACGCGATCCGGAATTTCCTTAAAAGCATTGACGGTTTTACTCAAGACTTGCGCCCTCAGCCGCTTACTAAAAAAGACCTTTCCGAGGAAATCCGCCAGGAAATCGGAAAAACTTTACAAACAATGGGCTTCATAAAAGACCTTGAAAAAAAGGAGCATTTCGCTGAGTTGGCAAACCTTGCAAAAGTTCCGGCAAAGATCGACCAAGATATGGAATATATTACAAAACACTTGCACGAACTTGAACCGGCCAGCATTATAAATTCGCTTATAGCACTTGCTCGGCTTAAGCAACAACAAAATAAAAACCTCATTGTCGCGTTTGAAACAGACTGGATACCAAATAAAGACGACCAGCTTCAGCACAACCTGCTTTTTCCGCTTTTTAAAGAGCTTCTGCCTCCTGAAAACAAACCTAAGGAAATGTGCCGCCTTGAAAAGCGGCTAAAGGATATGGGGCTTGATAACGTATTTTTCGTACATAGCACCAGCGAAAATCTGGCAGCGGAAATCATGGAAAAGGCAAAAAAAACCTCGACAGAACTGTCAGACATTATTGCCATGGGCTCTGACACAACAATTAATGCGGCTACGTTTAGCGGTTTAAAAAGTACTCCGAAAGAAAAAAGGGCGTTTATTGCAAGTATTAACACTTCAAAAATAAAATTCTGTAAGGACGGGAACCAGCAATTAATTCAAAAGGTTATGCTGGTCAAAATGCTCTCCCTAACAATAGAACTGGCAATAGGGCTACAGCCTACTAAGCGTCCTCCGATCATAGCAAACTATGATGAGGAATCACGAATAGTATTCCTGCTCCCTGATGCTGATTTCTTTGAATATGACAAATTGCGAGTTGAATATAAAGCAGAAGCCCAGGCATTTACATCACTCTAATCCTGTTTATTTAATAGGGACAGCTACCATTTATTAGGCAAACAAAAATCAAAATGTTAGTATCTCTTTCATTCAAAATATTTATACACCTAATAAATGGTAGCTGTCCCTATTAAACAGCGGGGGAGGGATCTGTTATATACATTTATTTTTTAGCCGCACTGCCGGGACAAACAAACCTCATCTTACATTTTTTACAGTCAGCCGCATGCATAGCACCATTAATCATTACAACAATAATAAATGGAATTAAAATAGGCGCAATTTCAAAAAAAGTTACTTTCCGGATTATTATAGCCAGTATCATAACTAATAACGGTACGCCCATAAGTACGCCCCATGTCATTCCCGCAAGTTTTCCACCAAGCTCAATATTGCCTGTATCCTTCTTATACATCAGAGAGGAAAGCTTTCCCCACCCGCAATGGCACCATTTACCGTAATAATAGCATCCTGCACATAAATGCTTTCTCAGGATAAAAACAAGCATTACCATCGCAAAAATGATATATATCAAAGAAAGAAGGGGAATATTGCTTATTTTGAATACTTTCATCCCCAAATAAGCAAGTATAAATTGAATTATGAATAAAACATTTTCAACTAAAACATATAATTTTGAAAACTCATTTTTACCTTCCTCATACAATCTTTCATTCATTTTTTCTCCTTTTAATTTTTACACACATTAACCAAAAGATTTCCAATATTATACCCACTATACATGCATCAAACAACATCCATTTAAAGCGGGTAAAAAAAACACCAAAAACAGCGGCAAGAGAAACCTCTTTCGGATAATTGAAAAGCATTACCACAATAAAGATATTTTCCAGAAAATCAGAAAAAGCAGCTAAAAGCGGGATCATATACACAAATTTAACCCATTCGCTTTTCGACTCGATCCTGGAAAACAAATATGACATTACTGCAGCAAAAAAGAAAGCATATAGAATAGGGAAGAGCACATCAATTGTCATTAAATTTCTTAAATAATCGCTTCTTCCCGCGTCATTAAACTATACGCCTCTTCGACAGAGTAGTGCCGCTGTAAATCTAAAATTACTGTTTTCTCCGGAATATTTTTATGGATACTAGCGCCAATTGGTGTTAAAGGCAACATAAACGCACTATAATATACAATTAAAACAACAAATGATATTGCCACGCATTTTAACGTACCAATTCTTTTAACCGTTTTTACCAATTGTAGTAGCCTATTTATCCTCCTGTTTTTTTCTATTTTATCATATTTCTAGGAGGTTGTGCAGATGTCTTTATATTATTGTTTAGGCTCAACAAGGCTAAGACTAGCCGAATTGTTATATTATGCCATAATTTGCTTTATTTGCAAATACAAACATGCTTTATAAACACATCTCACAATTTATTGCAGTAAATTTTTTGTGCTTATGCCTTGACTTTTAAAATTTAGTAAAGTATACTTAGTTAACAAATATGTTAATTAGGTGTACTTATGAATTACGCAAAATTAAATCACATTACTAAACTGTATTTCGGCTATGAGGAGATAGCAAAAACTCTCGGCACAAAATTAAAATCTGCCCGAGTAGAAGCAAATCGCTACGTTAAACAAGGCTTGTTGGTTAGAATAAAACGTAATTTATATATTTTAAACAACCGTTGGGTCACATTAGAAATTGAGGAGAAATTTCTCCTGGCAAATGTTGTACAAGTGCCATCATATATATCCCTGATGACTGCACTTTCTTTTTATGAAATAACCAGCCTCATCCAGCAGGGCTTTATAGAATCAATCGCAATAAAAAGGACAAAACGCCTGGAAATAAAAAACACTGTTTTAACTTATACTAAAATACAACACGCTCTGTATGCTGATTTTATTAAAAATAAGGTTTTTTTCATAGCAACCCCTGAAAAGGCTTTTTTAGACGCATTATATTTAATGTCGTTGAATAGATATTTTTTCGACATATCTTCTATCGATTTCAATAAATTAAACCAAACTAAATTAAAATTTTTATTAAAAAATTTTCCAAAAAAAACCCAGGAGCTTTTCAAAAATGAATGTTCTGCAAAAACACGAAATATTTGAAATTGAAGTTTTAAATCAATTGAAAAGCGCTAAGTTCTTAGAGCCTTTGGTCTTCGGTGGGGGAACCATGTTGCGCCTATGTTACGATTTAAACAGGTATTCTGTCGATTTGGATTTTTGGTTTATTCGAAAAATGCCTGTTAAAGATTATTTTAAAAAATTACATCAATATTTAAAAAATACAGACTATGATATAACTGACGCCCAAATAAAATTTTATACGCTTTTATTTGAAATCCGTTCAAAAAATTACCCCAGACGGCTTAAAATTGAAATACGCAAAGCTTTGATGAAATGTGATTTTCAGGAAAGAATCGCTTTTTCACAATACAGCACAAAACAGGTAATTATGCGCGTACACACACTTGAACAGGCCATGAAAAATAAAATTGAAGCCGCATTAGAAAGAAAAGCAATACGTGATTTTTTTGACCTTGAATTTTTATTACGACAAGGAATCACTCTTAACACAAAAACTGATAATTTAAAAAAACTCCTTAAAAAAGCTACTTCGTTCAGTGCTAATGATTTTAAAGTTGCTCTGGGCTCGTTGTTGGACACACAAATGCGGCATTACTATATTGAAAACAAATTTGAATACCTAGAGAAAACAATTCTTAAGTCTTTGTCGTAAAATAAGTTTCTTATACGACAGAACGTTACGAGAATTACATTTGCAACAGGTAAGTAGCAAATACTCACACCAAGCCAAATAAAACAATAAAAACAAAAAACTATTTGACACACTACAACATTTTATATATAATATGTATAACATTTTATAACATATGTCACATAGCATTTGAAAGTTATCTATGAAAAATGTCACATTAACAGACAAAGAAAAACTTGAAAAGCTAATCAATTCAGCGGGGCTTACACAAACAGAAATTGCCAGAGTGCTTGAAGTATCATACAACACAATCCATAGATGGTTAACTCAGGGAATAAAACCGCACCCGGCACAATCCAGGCACTTGGACACGCTTTTCAAAGAAACCATTGACTTAACGCCGCACGTTATACAAATCGCTAAAAATATGCCCAATCCAATACAAAAACTGCACACCAATAGGGAGCTTCGGGAAAAATTTTTTCTCGAAACCACATATAATTCAAATGCAATTGAGGGCAGCAGAATGACGCTTAAAGAAACCGAACAAGCTCTTGAAAATGGGGAAGTAAAGGGACGGCACTTTTTGGAAATACTTGAAGCTGTTAATCTCAGAAACGCATTAGTTTTTATGCTGGATATGATTAAACCTGGATTTAAAATTACTGAAAATTACATTTTAGAATTGCATAAAATAGTATTATATAATTTTAACCACAAACTTCCGGGAAAATACCGTACAGGTTACGTAAATTTGACTAATACTGAAGTAAAATTACCATCAGCACAAATGGTTCCAATAAAAATGAAAAAACTTTTGAATAACATTAATAATTACGGCACAAATCCTATAAAAAAGATTGCCGCGGATCACTATGAATTTGAAACAATTCATCCATTTTTTGACGGAAATGGCCGTATTGGACGGCTTTTAATGAACACACAGCTTCTTTTAAACGGTTTTCCGCCGGCTTTAATCCGTATTGAGGACCAATATAATTACTATTTAGCACTTTCTAAGGGTGATATGGGGAACATCCAAATGATGTCACAGATGGTCTCTGAGAGCATTTTAAAGGGATATCAACTCATATCACATATATGTCTATGAGTCATTGTAAATAATAAGCACTAACACGTCAAAATTCACAAGACTAAGCCAAAAAACATAGAAACAATCAGAGATTTCAAAACAAATCTATCCAAAACCCCTCAAATCAGAACAACTGAACGTCCGATAATGTATCTTATGTTAACTTCGTACTGGGTGGGTCATTTTTATTCTTTTGGGCCAATATTCACGGAATACACTCACATTGTCTCAAGATACATTAAAAGCAACCTACTTATCTAAACATTTTATTGTTAGTATCTACTCATAATTCTAACTCTTTTAATTATAACGTCTTATGTAATATTGGTGTTTACCTATATCCAAACATTCAACCTATTCATTTTTTCATGCAAACTACCATTTATTCCCACAAATTTACTCATATATCAGCTTTAAATAGCCTTTATTAGCCATATAAGACGTGTTCAGGGCTTTATTGACATATCCTGCCTGAATTGATGCTTTTTTGCGCATATAGCGTATATTTTTAAATTTTTGTCATAATTTCCCTACATAACCACTTAAATAACGGATTTATAACTGATTTTCGTGATTTTACCTCCCCCCTACTAATATCTATATTTTGTTGATTTCATGAAGAATCAGCAACCATATTCCGCTAATTATTCCATGTTCGATATTCGTCAAGTGCTAGCATTGCAAAAGCTTTAATTTCTTTATCGGCATTTTTGCAATATGTTTCAAGGGGCTTCAGAATATCCCGTGATTTTTGATGCGCCAAGATTATCAAAATTGCTTCTTTTGTTTTTAATTGAATTTTTTTGCTGTATAAGAGCTTCGTTATTTCAATTAATAACTCTTCTGATAGTTCTTCATAATTCTTTGGAAGATATACATGCGCTTCAAAATATTTTCCTATAACTTGTAACTCCGGATCTATAAAATTTCTTGTTACCGAAGTTTTTATTCTACGGCCTTGTTTCCAGGACTTTTTTATAAAGTTCCAAAATTCCTGCTCGTTCATATGTTCCTCCTTTTGCTGAAATTTCACGGGCTTGCACCCGGAAGTTTTCCCTGTTGTTTTCACTAAAACGAGACAGCCCCCACTTGCGAAATTCTTATCCAAATTCCCTTTTGAACCCCGGAATTCCGAAAGCGAAGAAAAAGTTTCAGCGAAAACACTTTTCCCCCTACTTATAGAGACAACAAAAAGAGGTATTTTCTTTCAATTTTTTTTGTATTTTTTTAAAATAAGATATTCAAAATGTAGTTTTGTTAATATTACATTCATAAAAAAAATGGGGACAATTGTAAATCGTCCCCATTTTTCTCAGCGTTTTAATTTCTGTTTGAACGCGTTAGTTCTTTTTCCGTAAATAATGCACAAACATCCATGCGCCGAAAAAACCCAGGATTGCTAATGTGTAAAACGCGGCATCAATTCCAAAAAAATCCATTATGATTCCTGCAATAATCGGTGTAATCACAAACGACAGGCTTTTAACACAAAAAAATATCCCCATCCAGCTGCCCATACCGGCTGTTTGTCCTATGATAACCGCAATACCGCTCAAAGCAGGGGCTGATACTCCGGCCCCAATCCCTATAAAAACCCCGGCAATAAGCATTGCCGTAAAATCAGGACATAACGGCATTGCTAAAAGTGATAACATCCCGATAGCCGTTCCTATACCAATCATAAGCAGTTTACCAAAATTATCAAAATGATCGGCAATTTTTCCAAAAGGAATTTGCAAAATACCTCCCAAAAATATCCCAAGAGATATGATAATTCCTATGTGGATTGCATCTATATGTTTGATTACAGCAAGAGACGGGACTAAAGCTAAAAACAAAACTATCATAAACGTAATAATAGCGGTAATTATAAGTACTGCCTTTATAAAATTACTCTGAATAAGACTCTTAAATGATTTTATTTTCCCTTTATCATCCGTATCCACAACTAACTTCTGCTCAATTTTTCCGGGAATAAAAAACAATACCATAAAAAATGTAATCAACCCCAGCCCGGCCATTACATAAAATATGGAATTAAACCCGAAGAAAAAGTTAAGTATTCCGCCTAAAAAGGGGCCTGCGGCCAGCCCAAGATAAAACATCATATTCAGAGCGCCTGTTGTAACGGACTCCCTGCCTTTTTCTGAAAAAACACCAACATACGCCATAACAATAGGCGTAATCATGCCCGCTGCAAACCCATGAATAACGCGTATTGTAATTAACGAAAAAATTGAACCTGCTGCCGGGTAAAAAAGCGAAACAACGGCATATAACAATAATCCGCTTGTTACTATGGTTTTTCCGCGCGCTTTATCAAACAGTTTTCCAACAATTGGCATAATAAAGCTGCGCGAAAAACCAAAGCCGGCGAATATCATACCGAGCCAAAAACCGTTCGCGCCGTGTTCCTCAGCAAATTCCGGCAAAAATGGAGATATAATACCTAAACCCAACATTGATGAGAATGCGGCTATTAGCAATATCCAAAACGCTCTTTTTGACATATTAAACTTTTGAATGTTTACAGTGTCTTAAGTTTTTCTAACTGCTCACTTGTTAAAATCGCTTTTAATTTGTCGTTCGCCGCTACCAAACGTTGGGCCTTTTGTTTTTTAAGGTCATACTTCTGCGCAACAAGATCATTTACGCCTTCAGTTTCAAAGGGAAATTCCCACATCATGGTATCAATTTCAACTTTTAACGTTTTTATTTGGGCATCCATATTAATGTTATCTTTTTTTATTTGTTTCACAAGCAACTTTATCTGATTTACCTGATCCGCAGAAAGATCCAATTCTTTCTTTTTGTATAACACATGGTGTATGGTTTTATAAAACCCGCATCCCGCTTCGCCATAACATGATTTATCTTTGCCGTAATCCTCTCCCCCTTTGTGCCCGAACGCAAACGCCTGCTGAACAGGAACAAATGCCAGAGCAAAAACACATAGTACCATAACTGATAAAAACACCTTCCTTACCATAATCCCCTCCTTGTTTGTTTTCCTTTAACTAAACCGGATACCCTCCCGAAATTCAACACAACTGTTACTTTATTCTTTTTTATATTTTAAAACACAAGTTTCTCTATGATGTATCTAACTCCATATCCCTGCAATTTCATGTCCGCAAAATTTGCATTTGCCGTTAGAAGATACATTGTTCTGAATTATCTTATAACCTATTCTTTTTATTACTTTATTTTTACAATTCGGACATATCGTGCTTTCCGTATCTTCTTCCGGAACGTTCCCGACATAAACGTAATTCAAACCTTCTGCCATGGCCATTTCTCTGGCTTGTTTCAAAGTTTCAACTGGTGTCGGATATAACGAACGCAGTTTATACTGCGGCCAAAACCTTGAAAAATGCATTGGAACATCCGGTCCAAGATTAGATTTAATCCATTTTACCATGCGCCTTATATCATCCATATTGTCATTAAGCGTTGGCACTATCAAATTGGTTATTTCAACCCAAACCCCCCGCTGCCGCAATATTGTAAGTGTTTGTAGAATATTATCAAGATCCTGCGCGCATACCTCTTTCATATACTTGTTATTAAACGATTTTAAGTCAACATTAGCGGCAGAAGCTACTTGGCATAATTTTTTTAGCGGTTCCGCGTTAATTTTACCTCCCGTTACAAGAATATTAAGAAGCCCGTTCTCTTTCGCGATCCTGCCGGCGTCAAGTACATATTCATAAAAAACAATGGGTTCCGTATAAGTATACGCGATAGAAGCGCAGTCATTTTGTTTAGCGGTTAAAGTCAGGTTCATGTTAGTCAACACCTGGTTAACTGTTTCTTCGGGAGGACGTTGTGAAATTGTCCAGTTTTGACAGAATTTACATCGTGAATTACATCCGGCTGTAGCAATTGAAAAAGATTTACTGCCCGGCAAAACATGAAATAATGGTTTTTTTTCAATCGGATCAACATGCGCGGAACAAATAAGTTCATAAACCAATGTATATAATTTTCCGTTTATAGGTTCGCGCACACGACAAAAACCTCTGGCACCATTCGAGAGCATACATTCATTGGGGCATAATAGACAGCGAACACTTCCCTCCCCCATTTTCTCATAAAAAAGGGCTTCATGCATTCCTCTTTTTTCACCAATTGCAGCATATGTTTTGTACCTTGCACCGACATCCAAAAGATACATAGAAGTCCCTGCTGTTATGCCTGCGGCAATGGTTTTTTTTATAAAATCCCTGCGTGACATTTTTTTATGCCACAAACCATTTAGCTTTTCTATATATTTTTCTTTCACAATCTGCTCCCGTCAAAGTACTGTTACGGACAATCAGAGAAAAATATTCAGCAATACTCCAACAATTAACGCGGTTAATATCATTAAAAACGCGGACTTTAACATATCTTTAATCCCCAACTCACGAAGCATAACTATAAAGGTCGCCATGCACGGAAAATAAACCGCTAAAATTGTGCATGTAATTACAAGTTGTTTAGTTGTCAATGAAAGGGGAGCTAACATACCCACTGCAACATCTTTTCGTAAAAACCCCATCATAAGAGCTGATATTGTTTCTTTCGGCAACCCCCACATTCCTGTCAATATCGGCGCAAATATCCGTGATAATACATCAAAAATTTTTAACGCATAAAGCATATTTACAATAAAAACGCCCAAAAGCACATACGGCACAGCTTCTTTTAAAAATTCCCCGACCCTCATCCAAAGTTTCTTTATCACAGCTTTTGGATGAGGCATCCTATACGGCGGGATTTCCCATAAAATTTCAGGACTTTTTCCCGGCATTATTGCGTTCATTAAAACACCTTTAATTACAACAATTGAAAAAAGTATTCCAAAAATTAATGCCACATAACGTCCTCCGCGCTGGCCTACTAATCCGACTATCATAGCTATTTGCGCCATACAAGGTACTGCAACGGCCATAAGCGTCGCTGCTATAAATTTTTCACGTCTGTTTTCCAGAAGCCGTAAAGCCATGGCTCCAGGAACATTACAACCCAGCCCCAATATCATAGGAACTATCGCGTACCCATGAAGCCCTATTCGGTGCATAAGGTTATCAACCTGTGTTGCTAACCGAGGCAAATACCCCAAGTCTTCAAGTATGCCTAATATTAGATAAAAACTCAAGATATATGGTAAAACTGCTGCAACAGGAACATACAACCCGGTACTTAAAAGCCCGAAAGACTGGCCATAATCAATGTTTCCATCTATCAGTCTGCCAATGAGTACATCATGAAAAAAACCTTCATTGCCCATTAAAACGCTGATTCTTTCTAAAAAAGGCATCCAGATCTTTGTAAACAGCGGCTCAAAAACATTTTGAATAAGAGCCTCCCCTATAAACCGAATAAGCATAAAAGAACAATACACGACCAAAACGGCTATGGGAAGCCCTGTTCCCGGACGTGTGCTTATATCCTCAAATCTTTCAAGAAGAGTATGATGATGGTGATGCAAAACCTGAGAAATTTCCAATACACGCCCTATCTCTTCCCATTTCTGATCTTTTGTTAAAAAATTTTTTTCGGTTTTTTCCAGATTCGCAAGCCTTTCCCTAAGTTCTTTAATCCCAAATCCGGTAATACCGCACACAGGAACAACAGAAATCCCCAATTCTTTTTCGAGTTTTTCAACATTTATTTCTATGCCCTTATGCCGGGTTTCATCCCACATATTAAGGGCAACTATAATAAATGGATTTTTTTCTTTAAGTTCAAGTGTTAAGAAAAGATTTCTCTCAAGATTGGTTGCATCAACAACATTGATTATTACGTCGCCTTTCGTTAACATATCAACGGCAACTTCGTCGGCCTTTGACAACGGTTCTAACCCGTAGATACCCGGAACATCTATAACAAGACCCATCTCATCCGGGCGAAACTTCATATAGCCCTGACTTAAGCCAACCGTTGTTCCGGGATAATTTGAAATAGTAACTTTAGCGCCGGTTAAGCGTGAAAATATAGCGCTCTTCCCAACATTGGGATTACCCATAAGAAGAATTTTTGATTCCCTCGAAGACATATTATTTTACCATAACTTTTATTTTTTTAGCCATTCCATAACCAATAGCGATTTTTGTTTTTCCGACTAATACCGTAACCGGACCTCTCCAAAAATGCGAACTAATTTTTGTTATTTGAATACCAGCTCGTATGCCTAAAGACTCAAGCCTCTGAACAAGAACCTGCCCGCCGTCTATTTCCAAAACTTCAGCCTGCTGCTTTACCTTAAGCTGTGTTAAATTTAATGAACCCATTGCCTTCTCCATTTCTATTATATTTAAAAAGTTCTGCAAGAGGATAAATCCCGCTGGTTATCATCCCAAACGAACACTAATGCTTAGTCCCGAAATCTCTATAAACGAATTATAGATTCCAAATATCTTCAGCTTTGTTCAATACAAGCAAGCCGAAAAAACCAACCATAATGTTTTGCATAACCTTAACATATTTTAATAACATTTTCGTATTTATAAACACTATACTTTTTCCAGAACATGTTTCAACCCTTCATCAAAAAGGTTTTTAATGTGTTTATCGCTAAGAGAATAATAAACCTTTTTCCCCTCTTTTCGGTTTTTTACCAAATCAAGATCCTTTAATGCCCTCAATTGATGCGATATCGCCGAATGGCTTATTTGCAAAAGAAGAGAGAGTTCCGCGACACAAAGCTCTTCTCTCAATAACGCGAAAATAATCCTTATTCTAGTCGAATCTCCTAAAACACTAAAAGTCCTGGATAATTTATCAATTACTATTCTACCCTTCATCCTTTTCTTTATATCAGCCAAAATCTTTGCCCGCATTTTACTTCCCCCAATGTTATCATATGAACAATTGTTCACATGATAACATATAAATTTCGCAAAGTCAAGTCCATTCTCAATTTAAGTGGATATAATGCCGCATGTTACATATTCTTTTCTAACTTATCCAATTTCTTTTTAAAGGCTTCTTCTTCGGGGAAAAGTTCTGCCAAACGTGAATAAACACGAAACGCGTCTTCATTTTGACCCAACTTAACGTAACTTGCAGCAAGAAAGGTAAGGACAGATCTTTCCTGATATTTGTTATGTTCACTTTTTAACATTAATTGTTCCGCGCGCACTAGAAAATTAACGGCTTTAGCAGAATTATTTATAAATCTGAAATAGATTATTCCCATTTCCGCGTAAATCTCCCAGGAATTAATATTATTCCTTAGCCCTTTTCGCAAATAACTTATTGCTTCTTCAGGCTTACCAAACATATCCGCGACATAAAACGCAGTCGTTGTTATGGCCTGCACGTTATGCGGGTCAATTTCCGCGGAATAATACAGCCATGGCAGTATTTCCTTTAAATCATTACCTTTCAGATGTATATGCTCCGTAATATTCAGATCATCTTTCAACCGGAACAAAACATTCCATTCGCTTATGACGGGCTGTTTATCATGCTCATCATGATCAGCTTCGTCCTCGCATAAATGCCCCACTCCCCCATGGTAATAAAGATCCGCCTGCAGGAATGACCACGCAGAAACAACTGATTTTCCTTCTCCTAATAACTGGATAAAAAATGGGGCAGAATCGAATGGATAAGATACCGCCTGGACAGAATCGGCAGACATTATTGTTGAAACGCATAAAATAACCGATAAGAACCATATGAGAATTATTGCAATATTTTTAATATTCAAAGCCGTTTCCCTTTAAAAATATTCCCCGCAAAATACAAAAGAAAAGAACAATACACCAGCGTATAGCCGATAACAACCGCAACGTCCCAAAATTTCAAAGGATCCCACGCGTGTGTAATACGCAAACGTAAATCATAAAAATCCATATGCGGAATAATATAGTACAAAACGCCCAGCCCCGCCTCCTTTAACCCTTTGGAGTAAACCGCCGCAGTGTATAAAACATCCGCAAACCCGGTTATAAGAAAATATATCAAAAATGATATTGTCACGTTTGCCGCCATTGTTAAAAATGTAGACAAAAAAATTACAACCGAAGATGTCAGGCAAAGAAAAAGAATACCGAAAATAAAAGCCTGCAATAACAAAACATTATTAATACCCGTGTTTTTTAAAAAGCAAAACAAAACAAAAACGCAAAAAAATATTGAATATGAGCTTATTGAAATAATCAGGCTCCCGAAAAATTTTGACAGAATAAGCATATGACGGCTCAACGGCTTTGCTAACAGCGGATATATTGTTCGGCTTTCAATTTCAGAAGGAAGCTGCTTCGCGGTAAATATGACCGCAATAATAAACGCGAAAAACGTCATTAAGGAATAGCCTAAATCTTTAATATATCGGGAAATACCGTCAACTTGAAAAAAATTCTGAGTTGATAAAAAGACAAGAAAACAAATCAGCAAAAGAGATAAAACATAAAAATCTTTTTTTCGGATTAATTCTTTTATCATCGCGCGGGTAATTGCAAAAACAGCACCCATTTTATAACCTCTCTCTCACTATTTTGCTTTGAAACATTTTGCGCGGCTATTAAAAATATTAGTTTATTTATTCGTAATTATGTCTAAAAAGTAACTTTCCAAAGATTGAGCCTCGCCCTTATTTGTCAAAAGGTTCTTTGTTGACGCGGATGCCAATAAACACCCTTTACTTAAAATCCCAATCCTGTCACTAATAAGCTCCACTTCCGAAAGTTCATGTGAAGAGAAAAAAATGGTTTTCCCCTGGCTGCGAAGCTCATGTATAACATCCCGCATTTTCTTTCGTGAAACTGGATCCAGCCCGCCCATTGGTTCATCAAGTATTAAAAGCTTTGGATCGTTAATCAATGCCTGCGCAAAACTTATTTTCTGCATCATACCCTTTGAAAAAGTCCCCATAAGCCTGTCCCCGTCTTCCTCCAAACCCACAATATTAAGAAGTACAGGAACTTTTGTTTTAAGTGTAATTCTGTCTATTCCAAAAATCCTGCCGTACATGTTTAAAAGCTCACGCGGAGTAAGGTACCAATAGTAATTGGCAATTTCCGGCATATATCCTATTTGCTTCCGGCTGTCCGGACGTGAGGGCGACTTGCCGAATAAAAGAACTTTGCCTTTCTGAACGGCAAGAATATTTAACAGAAGTTTTATAGTAGTTGTTTTTCCCGCGCCATTGGGTCCAATAAACCCGAAGATTTCTCCATCTGATACATCAAACGTTAAATCAGTCAAGGCAGGAACAGAAGTTCGGCCGGTTTTATAAGTATAATTCAAATTTTTTATGGAAAGTATTTGGTTCATATATATATGATTTTAAGCAACTCATTGAAGCAAATCTATAAGCCGGGTTCTGTTAACAGATAAATCTGCCTGGTGATTATCCATCTACGGTTTACATTACTGTAAAACCTTTTGCGGTCTACCCGGAAGTTATGGCGAAACTAGCCATTTCGCACCAGTCTATCCGCATGTACCGGATTTTCCTGATTCCTTCCCTATTTGACCTTGCTCCGCGTAGAGATTACCGCGTTTCACCCTTTGCCCTAAAGCAAAGTCTCGTCTCTGTGGCTCTAATCCTCATTTTTCAATGGACGGGCATTACCCGCTACGCCGCTATTTGGAGCCCGGACTTTCCTCTTTTTGACAAAAAAATCAAAAAGCAATCACCCAATTTACTTCAATGAGCCAAATCAAATAATAACATGACAGTCAATAGCATCATTAACCAATTTATCGGCTTCCTTATTCTTTTCTCTTGGAATCTCGATAATTTCAACATTCTCAAACTTGCTCAGTAAACTAACAACTATATCAAAAAATTTGCGGATATTGATGTCTCTTACTTTATATTCCCCTCTGAGCTGCCTCGCAACTAACTGACTGTCGACTTTTAATACAATGTTTTTAATTCCTATATAAAGCGCTTCCTGCAAAGCATATACCACTGCTAAATATTCTGCCACATTATTTGTAGCATGTCCAATATATTTGGATATTTCCGCTTTTTTCGTTTTCCCGGAAAACAAAACCGCACCAATCCCGGCAGGCCCTGGGTTACCTCTTGCTCCGCCATCGGTATATATTGTTAAACTCTCCGTCTCATTCTTCGACATAAAGTATCCTGGAGCAATTTTCACAAAAGACAAGGTCTTTCTGAAGTTTCACATCATTAATAACCTGCGGCCTTAACTGCATATTACACCCTCCGCAAAAACCTCCGCTAAGTTTAGCAATCGCTAACTTACCTTTACTATTTAAAATCCTCTCATATCGCTCTAATATTGAAGGATCCACCCTGGAAATCAATTCTTTTCTTTTAGCTTCTAATTCAGAAATTTTTACTGCAAGCTGTTTTTCTTTCTCTTTAATACTATTTTTTTCTTCCTCAATTTTTTTTGCTTCAGTTTCAAACACAGCTTTTGCTTCGTCTTTTATTTTCTGCACGTCCTCAATTTTATCAAAACAATTTATTATTTCTTCCTCAAGCAACGACACATCGGCTTCTATGCTTTTAATCTCCTGCTGAAGCGCCGAATATTCTTTATTACTTTTTATCTGATATAAGTCTGTTTTATGTTTGGCAATTTTTTCCTCTTTTGCCATCATTTCGGTTTCTTTATCTCCCTTTAAAACCTGAATTTTTTTAAGTTCTTCTTCTGATTCTAACATATGTGTTTTCTTTGACTGCAAGAGTTGATCTAATTCTTCGATTTTTGAAGGGTACATTTCAATTTGAGATTCTAAATCAAACTTTTCAGAATCCAGTTCTTGAACCTCAATCAATTTTCCTATTTGTTCTTTAATAGTATTTTTATTTTCCATTTTAATTAGTCCAATGCTTTAAATTTTTACCTTATCCCATTTTTTATTATATTGATAAATCGAGATCATATATAGAATGTCGTACAGGGTATGTCAATTTACATCGTAAAAATGATATACAATGTGCAATATACTCTATACGAACTAACCGCTAACCAACATATCACATGGTGGGCGCAGGGGGACTCGAACCTCCGACCTCATGCATGTGAGGCATGCGCTCTAACCAGCTGAGCTATGCGCCCAACAATACTCCAATGCTCCAATTTGCTTTTTCGGGATAATAATATATTCGCAAAACAAGTACTGGTGGGGGCACATGGACTCGAACCATGAACCTACTGATTATGAGTCAGTTGCTCTAACCACTTGAGCTATGCCCCCGCCATGTCAAAATTTGATTACGCATTATAACATAATTTTAAAATTTTTTACAAGTGATTTCATAATAATTGTCATAATAATTGTAAAAATAATAATAAATTCTGATAAAAATTACGGCCGCTGTTTTAAGTCTCTCCCGACAGGAAAAAGCCCTTACGAAATATCCGGCTTCGGCAACAGTCTTTAATGCTTCTGGTATTGTAATTTTTGAAAAATATGATATATTGAATAGAACAATAATGTAATTATTACACTTAAATTAATATCTAAATAATGTCTTAATTTATGAAGAGATTAAAACCAACAAAAATTATTTTGTTAACGTGTTTTATTATATCTCTAGCTTTCTGTTCCCCGCTTTATTCTGAAGAACTTATGCATGTCGGGGAATTATTTAGCCTGCGTGACGCTATTACAGAACAAGGAAATCTTCTCCCCGAAAAAATTGAAAAAACATCAGGAAATGACAGAAGAACTCTGGAAAGAATATTTGAACTTAATACTTCAACTCTAACAACCATTGAAGCATATTTTCGTATTCTAATGATCACAATCGCAACTGGAAATGAAACAAATTCAGAAGCAATTAAAATCTTAAATGAATGGCTCACGTTCACCAAAAATCAGTGTGTTTACGACATAGAATACTTAGATGCTACATTAAAAGAAGCAAATGACCCTCAAGTTATTGATGAAATTATCCAGGCAAAAAAACACGCGGAATCCCTGTTAACACTTACAAGTAACGCTATAAATGAAAATTCTAAGTTGGTAAACCAAACTACCGAATAAACTCAATTAAAATGTTATCGTTTTGAAGAACTTTTTGCCTTTTTAGGAAAGTTTCTTTTTTTCTGAGACATAGTTAAAAGCCCCTTACGCTTGTTTCCAATGCGAGAAACAAACTTAGAATCTGACCGCAATGTTGCAGCATCCGCAATTTCCAAATAACTCAATTGCACTGTGCACATTGTCAAACACAAGCATAAGACGAGCAGCAACTTTTTCATACTTTGCCCCTACTTTAAGCTCTTAATGCCTAAAAACACTAAACTTAAGGCTACTTTCATTGTTCTTCATCTACCTAAAGTATAGCATAATATTAAGCGAAGAAAAAGGAAGTGAGCAAACTTTTTTCTACCTAACCCATTTCTGCTATAATAAACCAAAAAAACTGGTCATTTATGCCACCTATCATAGCTGGGGTTTGGTTTATTTTGAAATAACTCAGCCAGCATTAGCCAGTAAATAGGACAGCTCCCGGTTGAATTAATAGGTAGATGTCCTATTTATCATACAAATAAAAAGGGACGGTGAATCCACCGTCCCTTTTTAAAAATCTCAAGGTTGTTGCTTATTTCTTTTTCTTCGCAACTTTTTTCTTCGCAACCTTTTTCTTCGCAACTTTTTTCTTCGCAACCTTTTTCTTCGCAACTTTTTTCTTCGCAACCTTTTTCTTTTTCTTTACAACCATCTCGCCTCCCTTCGTTAAAACTCTAAATCAAAAAACTATTTATATGCGACTCTTTTGTTTTAAATATACATTATTTTTTTTGTTTTGCAAGGCTTAAGATAATTTTTTTTCATCATATACTTGCCGCGGCGAACTCACATTAACATTTGAATTTTAGAAATATAGACATCTTGCTATACGCCTTAAACCACAGGCATTAGAGCGCATAAATAAAAAAACCTTTATTCCCCCTTGCTAAAATAAAAATGAATAAAAAAAATTTTAATAATTATTTTTTTGAAATTTTTTTGTTTAAGCGTGTTTTTTTAAAACAGTTAATATTTGTTTTAAAAAAGAATCTGAAGATTTGAATGACTTTAAAAATTCAATTGCAACACCAAATGTATCAATTATCCCGTCTTCATTTTTCTCGCAACGGACAACTCTACCTGTCCATTTGTTTTCATCCGGCGCATTGGGCAGTTTTATGCGGCATTCGATTTTTTCACCAATCTCAAGTTTTTGTAAACTCGCAAAATACAAACCGCCCAAGCTGATATTCTCCGTCACTGAAAGGCTTTCAGGAAAACCTTTCTTTTCAATACGGATAACCTTTACGGTCATTTTACATGGAACCCTTTTAAACGCGCGTTTATCGTCAGTAATCATAAGGCAGCATACTCATTTTTAGGCAATAATTTTCACACACTCCGCAAACAGCATAGAATAAAACCCGCACTTTACCCTGCACAATATTACATATATCTCTCAGGCGAATCCTTAAGTTCTTTAAACGAGGGTTTATATGTTTTCTGTTTTCGCCCGAAACATATCCCCAGCTGTTCATGCAAACTTACCTGATCTAAATCTACAAATCTCTGTTCAATTGCTTTTTCCGCGGAAATATAACGTACTTCACTCCCTTTAACATCAACCATCGTAACTCCGGCAATGTTTCCCGCTAAAAGAGAAACAGCCGCTGCGCCGACTTCTTTGCCAAAATTTACATCATACGCGGAACTTCGCCCGCATCGAACCAGGTGTCCGGGGGTTACTGCGCGTACTTCCGGAATTTCATAAATTTTTTCAACATAAAGATGAGTCTTTTTCATAAAATCAATTATATCTTTATCCGCTTTAAAACGCTTCTTGATTTCTTGGCACACATATTTTCCCGCGCCTGCCAATTTTTTATGACCGAACGAATCGACCCCGGCACTTTCATCAACAATTTCCGCGCCGCTGGCATCTCGTAATCCTTCCGCAACAACAATCAAATATGTGCCGGCATGAACGTCGCTGCGAATAATACGATCTGTCAGTTTTTGTTTAACATGCACGTACAGCTCATCAAAATTTACGGGAATTTCCGGAATAAGAATCGCGTCCGCGTCCGCGGCAATACCGCTACGAAAAGCCGTATGCCCGGCGTATCTGCCAAAAACTTCCAATACAATTACACGGTTATGAGTGCGCCCCGTAGTTTTTAATTCATCCAAATACACCGCAATTTTATTAATTGTAGAATCCCCGCCAACTGAATATGTTTGTAAATCTAGATCCATTGTTTTCGGAACGTGTATACATTTTATTCCGTTTTTATATAAATCCACCATTACACTGCCTGAATCATCGCCACCGCTAATCACAAGCGCGTCAATATTAAACTTCTTCAGCCCTTCTTTAATCCTCTCATATTTATTCGCATCTTCTATTTTCTTAATCTTGACTCTGGAATGCCCGGCTTCAGAGCCTGACCTATTCACGTTGATCAGATCTATACGTTCCAGAGTAAGTTCCGTTAACTCTTCAAAATCAATCAGATTATAAAGCCCTGCATATCCATTTGGAATAACAAAACACTTTACTCCTATGCTGTTCGCCATTGCCGCCGCGCCTTTAACAACCGCGTTTAGCCCGCCGCAATCTCCGCCTGAAGTAATAACGCCAATATTTCTTATTTTTTCCATTTTTACATCTCCTCCCTATTTTATCAGAAATAACAGTCTACTGATTTTTTTAAAAGTTCACCCCTATTCAACATAATAATTTTAAAAGTTCTACCGTTAAGCAGTATTTTTCTTAAATCTTTATCCCCGCTCTTCCAATCCCCATGAGTTAAAAAAAATTCAAAATTTTCACCCTGCTTTTTTATAGCGCTAATTGTGTAGAACTTAAATTCCATAAATTGAAAATCTAATTTTGCCTGTTCAAACGAATAGTTCTCCTTGCTTTTATCATCGATAAGCTCATACATGCCGGCATAATTAGACTGGCTCCATAGCGCCATAAACATCCCGATAACATTTATACCTTCAGGACATAAATCCTGCATCGATTCCTCTAAGTTCGCCCCTAATGGCAAACTAATTGCCATACCATCACTATCCATGGATATATCTGCATAGGATCTGCCCATAAATAAAAGACACGTCATTAAGAATACTAAGGCTATTATAATATTTCGAATATGTTTATGTAAAAGCATCCTGCTTCCTTTCTGCCTTCATCATAAATAAATATTAGTTTAGCGTAGGACGTTCCGCCAACTTGTTTAGTTTATATTAAATTAAAACTTACGGAGAATCAATCACAAATGTAACCGGCCCGTCATTCACTAAGCTTATATGCATATGACTGGCAAACACTCCTTCAAAAACTTTAATCCCATTTTCTATCAGTTTCTGGTTAAACTTATGCCACAAATCTTTGGCGTTTTCGGGATCAGCCGCATTATCAAATCCAGGCCTATTGCCTTTGTCAACATTTGCTAAAAGTGTAAATTGAGGAACGCTCAATATCTCTCCAAAGACTTGTTTAATATCGAGGTTCATTTTCCCGGCAGTATCTTCAAAAATACGCAAAGTGCTGATCTTGCGTGCCATTTGCGCGCAAGTTTGAACTGTATCACCTTTTCGTATCCCTACCAGTAATAAAAACCCTTTACCGATTGATGCCACAAGCTCAGCCCCAACTTTTACTTCCGCGCTTTTTACTCTTTGCAAAACTATTTTCATATGTACCTATGCTGACTCTGACTGAACATGGTTTTCCAATCTACCAATACCCTCAATTTCGATAATAACTTTATCTCCCGGAACAATAGGTCCAATATTTGACGGCGTTCCGGTAGCAATAACATCCCCAGGAAGCAGAGTCATTATGCCTGAAATAAATTCCATCAGTTGGGGGATTTTGAATATAAATTCCCTTGTATTCGAATTTTGTTTCAAGTTCCCGTTAACATACGCTCGCACTTGCAAGGCACTCGGCTCAATCTCCGTTTCGATCCACGGCCCAATAGGCGCAAAAGTATCAAAAGATTTCGCCCGAGTCCATTGCACATCTTTTTTTTGTAAATCTCTAGCCGTAACATCATTAAAACAAGTGTATCCTTCTATATATTTTTGCGCGTCAGCAGCACTGACATTTTTTGCCTCTTTTTTAATAACCACAGCAAGTTCAGCTTCATAATCAACTCTTTGAGCAGTTTTAGGATATATTATCGCATCTCCCGGGCCAATAACTGCAGTTGCCGGTTTGATAAATATAATCGGGTTTTCAGGAATGGACATACCCAATTCCTCGGCATGCGAACGATAGTTTAATCCCACAGAAACAATCTTTGATGGAGTCACAGGCGCTAATAATAACACATCATCCCGCTTAATGCGGCGTTCTCTTCCACTTTTTTCCTGTACTATTATATCATCTTCTTCTAACACGCCCTTATACAGCGTATCAGCATAAAAACACCTTACTATTTTCACTTTTCCTTTACTTCCACACTTATATGTTTTTCTTTAAGAAAACTAAACAATTTATTAATTTCAGGATCTTTACCATTAATAATAAGGTAAGCCCATCCGCTTTCCGTTGAAAAAGACGCTTCAATAATTTTAATACTCACATCAAAATTCTTTATCATATAATAAAGAATCGGTTCTTCTTTCAGTTCTCCTGGGATAAAAAGCTCTATTTTCTTATCTCCCATTGTTTTCTCCTTAGTTTAGTTAATTTATGTTGTCATTATATCTACTCTGAAAAACCCATATCAAGAAAATTTTTCAATTTTTTCGCGCGAATAGGATGCCTTAATTTTTTTAACGCTTTTGCTTCAATTTGCCGGACCCGTTCTCGCGTTACGCTGAATATTTTACCAACTTCTTCAAGCGTACGCGGATAACCGTCTCCGATACCAAAACGCAGAGTTAATACCCGGCGTTCCCTATCCGTCAACGTTTCTAAAACCTCGTCCATCTGTTCTTTCAACATTGCGTAGGCCGTAGCATTTGCCGGGGAAATCGCGGATTTATCTTCAATGAAATCGCCAAAACTCGTATCCCCTTCATCTCCGATAGGTGTTTCTAGGGATATCGGATGCTGTGCAATTTTTATTATGCCTCTGACTTTTTCAACCGGTATTTTCATCGCGGACGCGACTTCTTCAGGACTTGGTTCCCGTCCGTTCTCCTGAACAAGACTACGGGAAACACGCACCAATTTATTTATTGTTTCCGTCATATGTACCGGAATCCGGATAGTTCGAGACTGATCAGCTATTGACCTAGTTATTGCCTGGCGTATCCACCATGTAGCATAGGTGCTGAATTTATATCCCCTTTCATATTCAAACTTATCAACCGCTTTCATTAACCCCATATTTCCTTCTTGTATCAGATCCAGAAAAGAAAGCCCGCGGTTTGTATACTTTTTGGCGATACTGACAACTAAACGTAAATTCGCGGCAACAAGTTCTTTTTTCGACTTCGTATATTCCATTTCAATTTGTTTTAACACAGAAACATCTTCTTTTACTTCTTCACTTGTTCTTCCGAGTTTCCTGACAAGCGGCCGCAAAATACTTTGTTGTTTTTTAAGTTCCGCTTTACATTTTTTTGATTTTTTCTTTTCCTCTTTTAGTTTATCAATTTTATTTTTAGCTCTTCTGGCTTCTTCAAGCGGATGCATTATATCTTCTGCGACTTTTTCAGCAAGAATAACCGCTATTTTGAGTTTAGAGATAAGCTCTTGAATTGTATCAGGTTTTTTTGAAATACGTATACGTTTAATGAGTTGACGTTTTTGTTTTTCCAGTTTTTCAGGGTCATATCCCGGATCAACGTCTAAAACTTCATCCAGGTTATAATCGTTATCCAACGCATCTTCAATCTCTTCCAAAGCCAAGTCGCGGGCGAATCTTATAGTGAAAACTATCTCTTTAAATTCTTTTTCTTTACTCTTTATTCTTTTTGCAAGATCTAATTCTTCACTGCGGCTTAACAAAGGTATTTGTCCCATTTGTTTCAGATACATTTTAACAGGATCATCAATCTGAACAAATTTTCGTACTTTTACTTTTTTCTGGCCTCTTTTCACCGCAAGCGGAATTCTTTCTTCTTCATCCTCTGACTCAACTAAACGGATATCTTCGTCCTGCAACGTCGCGATTACTTCATCAATTTCATCAGAAGACACAACCTCTTCAGGAAGAATATCATTTACTTCATCATAACTAAGATACCCTTTATCTTTTCCCACCCGGATAAGTTCCCGTACCATAGCTGACTTTTTGGACGATTTAAGTTCCGGCGCTGTTTCAGTGTCTTGTGGCTCAACACTGCTTTTTTTATTTTTTCGCGCGTCTGAAACTTTTTTTACTGCCCGTTTTATTTGCTTTCGTCGTTTAGGCATAATCATATAACTTTCTCTTTATGAAGCTTGTTTATTTTTAATATCAAATCGTTTACAGCGCTATTATCGTTTACTTCCTGAGCTTTTTTTAATTGATATGTAAGCTCACTTAACGCGGTTTTCTTGTTTTCTTTTAATATATACGTTATACATTCACGAGCTGCCTTTAAGGGTTCTTCCGTTATTTCGGCCTTATTTAAGGCTTCAAATAATACTCCATTCGCGTCCTCATCATCCTGTATTCGCGCTAAAATTTTGCTGGGCGGTATATTCATCGCGCCGTTTTCAAAAAAATCACTGATAATATTTAATATCTTTATTACAGTTTCATCCCTGAATTTATCCAACCCCAATTCTTCCTGGATCAAACGAAACACCGTTACATCCACAACCGCAAGCCCTAAAAGATGCAGTTCACTTTTTATATGCGTACGCTTTTTTTTCTTTGTTTCCGCCTGCAACAAAGATTTATAGGAATACTCCGGCTTAACTTTTTTTAATTCCTGGCGCAATGAGTTTTCTGGGACTCTTAAATATCCCGCAAGTTTCCTGATATAATCAGCTTTTACTACCGCATTAACAACTTTGGATATTGTCGGGAGCATCTCCGCAGCAATATCGCCAACGTTATTGATCCCAAATTTTTTTACTAATAGCTCTAATTTATAGTCAAATAATTCTTTCGCGTTTTTGATTAAAAGTTCAAACTTTTCTTTTCCGTTTTTACGCACATAACTATCCGGGTCAGCACCTTCCGGCAGTCTGGCTATCCTTACCTTCATTTCATTCTCAATTAAAATATCCAAACCTCGCAGGCTTGCCGCTTCTCCGGCTTGATCCGAATCAAAAACCATTACAGCGGTATCAGTATACTTTTTAAGCATACTGGCCTGTCGCGAAGTCAAAGCTGTTCCGGACGCTGCGACAACATTTGTTATTCCAAACTGAAACGGCACAATAACATCCAGATATCCCTCTACTATTATTACACAACCGTTTTCCCTAATTCCTTTTTTACTGAAATTCAGGCCATATAACACATTGCTTTTGACGTAAACGGGCGTTTCCGGCGAATTAATATACTTCGGCAAAGAATCATCCATTACCCGTCCGCCGAAAGCTGCAATATGCCCCCGTTCATTATAAATCGGAAACATTATACGTTTACGAAACCTGTCATAATCACCTTTTTTCCCGGGAATAACCAATCCTGCTTTTCTTAAAACTTCTACGGATATTTTCTTTTTTTCACAATACTTCCTGAAATTATCCCATCCTGAAAGCGCGTATCCGATTTTAAATCTTTTTACCGATTCAAAACTAATATCTCTCGCTTTAAGATAAACCTGCGCCTTTTTGCCCTCATCACTTTTTAAAGATGTCTGAAAAAATGCTGCCGCTAATTTGTTTACTTCATAAAGTTTCGCTGTTATTGAGTCTTCCTGTGAACTAAACTTTTCCAATTGGGGAAGCTCAACTCCTGCCTTATTTGCCAAGACGATAATTGTTTCGGGGAAAGTCAAATTTTCGTACTTCATCACAAACCCGATTGCATTACCGCCGGCACCGCATCCAAAACAATGATAAATCTGTTTTTCAGGGCTTACAACAAAAGAAGGTGTCTTTTCATTATGAAACGGACAATTCGATTTAAAATTTCTACCCGCCCGTTTAAGCCCTATATAACCTGCTATTATTTCAACTATATCCAACCGATCAAGTATCTGGTCAATAAGTTCCTGCGAATATCTTCCCATAAATTACATCACCACTTCTACCTTGCAGCTAATCAATAATTCTTAACGTTGTTTTAACTATGCCTAATACGTTTAAACCCCGAACATTCTATATATTTTAACTGTTTTTTACTGTCAACTTCGTCTAATAATAAATTAAGCCCTAAATTGTCACTTGCGATATGGCCGGCAATTACATAGTTCAAAAATTCAGATTTCGCAATTTTATATCCGGATTCCTTACAATGCATTCCGATTATAGTTTTTATACCGGCTTGAGATAACCTCGCGAACATTTTATTCGGACCGGAAGTTCCGCCTGTCATATCAACAAATATTTTTCCAGCATCGGAATTTTCTTCTCCAATAAGCAAAAAAGGCCCTGCGGACATTTTCATTGCCTGTCTATACTCGGGAATATTTTTTAATATCGTCAGGACATTATTCAGTTTTTTAGGTTTTTTTTGATCAAAAATCTTCTGTAGAAAATGAGCTACACAATTGTCCGCCGCAGTATGTATACACATAAACGGAATACCAAGAAGTCTTGCCGCGTCAACTGCGCGAGCGTGATTTGCCGGAGCAACCCCCCTCGCAACCTCTTCGATCCTGTCTTTCATAATCCCCTGCGCAACTTCATTCGTAAGCCCATACTTCTCCCATAAAGACGGCTGGATATCCATAACCTTATGCAGCTGTGCATAAGCTTTTCCTGAAGGATGATGCGAAATTATCAGGTCAACCTTATTTCCTTTCTCCCTTAACCTGTCTGCCAGCAAAACCTCTGACACTTCAATATCTATGCCGACTAAAACATTCTTAATCTCCTCACTGCCCGTTCCATTTAATATGCGCGTGTCATTATAAGGATGTTTAAGAGTTTCCATATCAAAAGCTTCTCTGTCAATTCCTTTGCTTTTTTTATAAGCTTTTTTAGAAGCCAAGATTGCTTCCTTAATAGTGCTTTTGGATCTTTGATCCTCTTTTAACCCTTTTTTTACCGCAAGATCATAAATTGTTTTTAATTTCATCTTTCTCCCCCATGTTCTTTCTTTGTAACAATGAAGTATTTAATCTCCATCGTTACATAACTCTTTTTCCAATGCTTTAACATCTTTTTTGTTCTTTTCATTGGGCTTAATTATTTTAGTCATCCATGTATATATTTCCAAATCCATATTAATAAACGCATTACATGTTTTTGACCCATTTACAACCGATGTGCGTATATTCTCAACCGGCAAAAGCAAAAACACTATTCCAAAAACACCAAACAGCATAAACGCGCGAAACCCGCCTATAACCGCGCCGCCTATCCTTTCTATCGTGGAAAATTCCTCAGAACCGATTACACTAAGCACTCTTTCCAAAATTTTAACCGTAACAAAAATACCAGCCGCAAGTATAACAAATGAGGCTGGTTTTGTCCATTTCTGAAGC
The DNA here is from genome assembly GCA_043812935.1 of Candidatus Omnitrophota bacterium. Taxonomy (GTDB): domain Bacteria; phylum Omnitrophota; class Gorgyraeia; order Tantalellales; family Tantalellaceae; genus JBDRNE01. Next base: position 36,124 of record JBDRLO010000024.1, on the reverse strand, counting down.
ATAAACCCAAAAATAGCTTCAGACATAAAACTGTAATACTCGATAGAAATATATAAGAGAACAAATCCTCCTATTAAAGAAGGTATTTGTCCGCCCACACCAGTTCGCAATCCTTTATAAACCATTCCCAACAAAAGAATTACAAAAAGTATGTCCACCCAGTTAATTTCATTTAATATTTCAGGCAAGGCTTCCCCTCTAATGGAATTGAAAGTATATCATATAAAAATAAGCTTGTCAAACCAGGGGAAAAGAAAACCGCAAAACATGTTCTTGCTGTTTATTAACTTAATGAATTGGAGAATTTTTCTGGTTTTCCGCAGTTTTGAAAAGCGTAATTCTACCATATTCGCCATCAAAACCCGGGTTAAGAAAAACTTTTTTATTTCTCATTCTCTGTACAGCTTCTGCTAATACTTCATTACTATTTTTTTCAATTTCGCTGATACTCATCTCCAGTAAAAGTTCTAATTCAGATCCGGTCTTTTTTATTATTTCCCAATAAAGTTTATTTACTTTTTTTGAAGCCGGTAAAGTTCCTGAAATCTCAGAAAGTATCTCTTTTAACGGAATAATTGAATAAAAAGGTTTCTTATTGTTTCTTTTTAACCCGTCTTCTCTATCTGCTAATTGTAAAACCCTGTTTTTTACACCTATTGTAACATTGCTGCCGCAAACAGGGCAAACACCGTTATTTAGAATAGTATCTTTTGGATTCAAACACACGCGGCATTTACGATGCCCATCATAATAATATTTTCCCTCTTGAGGAAAAAGATCAATTGTCCCGACAAATGCGTTCCTGTTTTGCCCTGTGTTTTTCAACGCGTTAACTATCGCGCCATAAGTCAATTCTGTGTTAAAAATATTAGCATTTCTGCCCAGTTTTTCAGGTGAATGCGCGTCCGAATTCGAAATAAGCGTATACTCATCAAGAAAACTGCATAACCAATGCATAGAAGGATCCGTGGAAAGCCCGGTTTCAACCGCACAAATATAGTCTGACAACTCTTCAAAACATTCTCTAACCGAATTAAATCCGGATTTTGACCCTAGAACGGAAAACCAGGGAGTCCAGATATGCGCCGGAATAAAAACAAAATCTCCGGAAACATCCAAGAATAAACTTAAAAGGTCTTTTACATCCATACCTAATATTGGCCTTCCATCAGAAACAATGTTTGCCCCTCTTTGCGCAAGTTTATGCTGCACTTTTTCCACAGCCTCAAAACCCGGAGCAAGAATAAGGCTATGAATTTTTCTTACTGTTCCGCCCTTCTTGTATATATTGCTTATTTCCGCGCTGAGTAAAAACCTTATATCATCAAATTTTTCAGGACACAACGCCGGAATTGTGTTTTTGTATTTCTTTTTTAACTTAAAAAGTCCCGGTTCAGCAAACTCAAGTTTTTCTTTTAGTTCCGAGACCCATTCCGGATGGGTAAAATCCCCGGTTCCAACTACTTTTATCCCTTTCACCCTTGCCCAATAATCCAAATATTCCGGAACAAGCTGTTTGCTTGTTGCCCTGGAAAAATGCGAATGCACATGAAAATCACAAATAAATTTCATTATCCCCCCGGATAACTCCATAAACCAAATTTTAAGATTTCACTGTTAATTCACGGTTTCTTATATACAACACTTACAAGTTCCCCTTCCCGTGCCGTTACTCCGCTCAGCGTCATCTTGACATATTCTCCGGTATAACCTTCCATGTAATCAGAATTTGACTGTCGTTCAACTAAAACTTTCACTTCTTTTCCGATAAATTTTTCTGAAAACTCTTTTTCCCATAGTTTTGCTCTGCCGATTAATTCCTCCACTCTCCTTTTAGTAGTTTCAACAGGTACTTTATCTTTCAACAAAAAAGAAGCCGTTCCCTTCCGGTCACTATATCTAAACACATGCAACCGTGACGGTTTTATCCGGTCAATAAAGTTTATTGTTTCATTAAAATCCGTTTCGGTTTCCCCCGGAAACCCGGCAATAACATCCATTGTTATTCCTATTAAAGGCATTTTACTCCGGAGTTTATATACCAAAAGTTCAAAGTCTTTAGTGCAATATCGTCTTCTCATAAGTTTTAATATTTTATCCGAACCGCTCTGCAAAGGGATATGCAAATGCTGACAGATTCTGCGCGAAGAAAAAAAAGTTTCAATTAACGCGTCATTTACATAATCCGGTTCAATAGAACTCAACCTAACACGAAAACTCCCTTGCAGATTATCAATTTTCCGCAAAAGCTCCGGAAAAGTCAGGTCGTCAGATCCTGTCCACGCGCCTAAACAAATACCCGTCAGTACAATTTCGTTATATCCTTTTTTGTGTAAAAGAACCAGTTCATCAATAATCGCACGTTCATCGCGGCTGCGGGACGGTCCGCGGACTAATCCAACTTTACAATAAGAACATTTATGTCCGCATCCGTCCTGTATTTTTAAAAATGCTCTTGAATGTGAACCAAAACTTGAAATCCCTTCTTCCATATTTACGGCAGTTTTGCCTTCATAAAACAACGCGCTGAAAATTTCCGGAAGTTTCATCTTGTCTTTACCAGAAATTACTTTATAGACTTCCGGCAGCGCTTTTAAGTTTTTAATATCCTCATCAAAAATCGCGTAACAACCCGTAACAAATATCTTCAGTTTTTCATTTTCACGTTTTAATTTACGAATCAGGTTTCGTGTTTTACTATCGGCCTGTCCGGTTACCGTACAGGAATTAACAACTGCTACGTCAGCATTTTCCGCGGAAGTTTCGTCAAATCCTATCCGGGATAAATTTTCACGGAGAACCTGTTCCTCATACTGATTAACTTTACAACCTAATGTTTTTATGCAAAACTTCATCATTTAGCCTTAATTATTATTTATGGATTATACCGCAAGGACTACATTGAAAACTCATAGCTAAGCACAGACAGGATAAAAAGGCCGGCAGTATCACTTTTTAATACTCTTCTTCCTAATGACACAAAACGGGTATTACCTCTATCCGCCAAAAATACTTCTTCCGGAGTAAAATCACCTTCCGGTCCTACAAAAACAAGGATTTTTCCGGTTTTAAAATCTGATAACACCTTTTTTATAGAAACCGTCCTCTGCATCAAACAGGCAAACACAACAAGATCATATTCTTCCAGTTCCTGAACCATATTACTATATAACGCAATATCGTCTATACGCGGCACGTTTAACCTGCCGCATTGTTTAGAAGCTTCAACCGCGATCTTGCCCCATCTTTCAACTTTCTTTCTACCTCCGGCCTCACCAGGCCGTACAATCGTTCTTTTGGTTATTAGCGGAACTATCCGAGAAACTCCTAATTCCACAGATTTTTCAACAATATAGTCCATTTTATCTTTTTTAGGAAGCGCCTGCGCCAAAACTATTTCCGGACTTTTCTCTGCCAAAGGATGTTTAGTTGACACTATTTCAATTATGATTCTCTTTGTTTTCTTGTTAACCTTTTTAATGAAACCGGTATATTCATTTCCGGTACCATCAAAAACAACAATCTTATCGTCAGGTTGAAGCCTCATCACATCCGCAACATGATGCGCTTCCCTGCCCTCAATTACAATTTCTCTTCCCCGGACATTTTCTTTCGGAACATAAAATCGGCTCACGTTTTTTCCTGTTTTTATTTATACTGCAACTTTATTCTGGTTTATTATGTTCGCCAAAAACTTCCGCCGTAAAAACATAAATTTCGCAAGAACCTGTTTTCCAAGCATCTTGAGACAGGCCGGCCTTATTGACACACAAACTATTCATAAAAGTTTCCCTGTCCCAACCCGTTTCATCGGCAACCTGCGGCAAATAAACTCCGCTTCTTAACCCGTCCTTTATCATTACCCCATGTTTGCCCATAACAATTTCGTCAGAATCATTTATTTTTTTCATAGGTGATAAAACAGATATTTCAATATCCACCTTACCCAGTTCATCCAAACTCAACGGCCTAAATCTTGGATCCTCTACTGCCGCGGCTATTGCCATATCCCGCACAGCAAGATAAAGCGGGCCTGCCGCAATTATCCTTCCGATACATCCCCGCAATCTACCGGTTTCATGCAAAGTTACAAAAGCGCCCATATTCTCTTTAAGCAGGGCATCATCCGTCTGCACGTTTAACCGCTTACCCTTTTCAAGATAAAGCTTTATTGAATCTCTGGCAATTTTCAAAAGTTCTTTTCTTTGGGCTTCATTTAACATGCCGATTTCCTCCTTTTTACCCTGAACAGCATCTTCTGTTTCCGAGGTTTCTGGAAAATTGATCTCTGTATTTTTTTCGTCTCCAACAACATTTGTATTATCTTCTTCGGCAGTTTTAATAAATAAAGCGCTCAAATAACCAACCACACTGTTTTTTGTCTGCGGCGCAAAATCTCCGGAATTGCCATATTTTAAAACAATTGACTTATCCGCTCCAAGTTTTTTGCTTGTTTCCATAACCGCGTATACTGCGCCGTAGCCGCACATAAGTTTATGGTCTTCTTTAGCGCTTGCTAAATAAAAAAGTTCAGGTTCAAACGCCTGTATCTCTTTGATCGTATTCCTATCCCTTCTTTCCGCTTCAAAATACGACAAATAATGGCACATATCAGTCGACGCAACCACAGCAAAATTTTTTTCATCTTTTAAAACTTTATAAAGCGTGTCTGCCAACATTTCTGCATTTTCTTTGCTTTGATCGCAAAGAGATATAAGTACAACCTGGATATTATCGCCAAAAACGGTTTGAATAAACGGGAGCTGAAGTTCGATTGAATTCTCTGAGGCAAACGCTTCCGGAAAGTTTTTAATACTAGGGTTACTTGCCATAATTTTTTCGGAAAGCGGCATATCTATTTTTATGCTTCCAAGCGGTGTGATAAAACTATCGTCAGAAAAAACTGATACGGTATTAGGAAAATAGTACTTATGCGAAAACCCAACTATAACCAGTTTTGTTAAATTTTGCCCGGCTAAAGCCCTGTAAGTATATGCCGCAATCGGTCCGGAAAACCTGATACCCGCATGAGGCGCTATTGCGCCGATAATGTTTCCGTTAATATGTCCAACCTGAGCATTATTTAAATACGTCGCGACTTCCGCTTTCAGTTTTTCCGGAGAACCAGGATACCAAATACCCGCTAAATCAGCCTGTTTACTTACGGCATCCTCAACACCCGTATTCAGCATTAATATCATACTTGCGATCAGAACAATTTTTTTCATAAGATGCTCCCGCATTTTCAATTTACAGCATATTATAACATATACATTTGAAAACTAAAAAATTTAAAAATTTTACGACAGCTATCTGGATGTAAAGATCATCTGCATTTAGTCAATGCGTGAAGATTTTAACGCGTTTTCTATTGCTTTAAGGATAGCTTTACTTGTAACAGTAGCGCCTGTAACCGTATCAACTTCAAGTGACTGATTCGCGATCACCCTGTCCGCAACTTCTTTCGCTCTTTCAACATATTCACTCTCTCGCCCTTCATAAGCCTCTATATCAACTATTTGGTTTTTCTTAACAGTCACTTTAACTTTGCACACAAAAGTCATATATTTTTCTTCACCCGCATAAACACCGTCCGGCACATTTGAAAGATCTATTTCATCAATCTGCATGTTCATTATTTCTTTAGCTTCATAAACTTTTAAACCACCTATAACCAATGCAGCAAAAACTATCACGGCAGTTACAATAATAAACGTTTTTTTAATCATACTACAATTCCTCATTTTCTATCTTTTAAAAACACATTAGCAAAACAAACGCAAGTATCACAAATAAAACAATCCCGGCAAATATCATCCAATGTGAAGAATATTTCATTTTACCAAGAGTCCCAACGCCTCTTTCAAGATTTTCCCCGCAATAAAGACACAAAAGCGCTTCGTCATCATAAACAGGTTTCTTACAGTGTGGACAAATATATTCCGCCATAATTATTGTTTGTAACGTTTATTACCTTTTCTTTTTTCATTACCTATACCGGTAAACTGGATAACCGGCTAACCGGATAACTGGATAACCGGCTAACCGGCTAACCGGCAAACCAAGCACGTCCGCCTTCGCCAACTTACTTTAACACTATCTGGCTTCGGCGAGACATTTTTTCTTTTCTTTCGAAAAGAAAAAATGGTGGAGCAGATGGGATTCGAACCCACGACCCCCACGTTGCGAACGTGATGCTCTCCCAACTGAGCTACTGCCCCACAAATATTATTTTAACTTTATTACATAATTTGGAAAATCGCCATCTACAACAACATGACCTTCACGCGCAAGCCAGCCAACACTCATCAAAATTAAATCGTGAGGTTTTTGAAGATCATTTTCAAATTCCGTTATCGTTGCAGATCTATTATGATTATCAAGATAGTTCCAAATCTCACCGGCAACAATACCTATTTTTGTAATCATTTTTCTCCTCTCCTCGCTTCTGGTCTTATCCCGCCTGTATTTAATTCAATAATTATACATGATACTAGGTACTTTTTAAAACAAATTTATTTTCATCACTAACGCGCTGGTTAAAACTTTTACATCTCGGGCATCTTGAGACCAACTCATTCCGGGAATCTATGTAGGTAAGCGCGCAAATCGAACAACGCCAAATATGCTGTTCATCAAAGCTAAAAGTTTTTAATTTGGTACCAAAACTAAAAAATGACCATAGGATCAGAAGGCCTATTGCGGTAATAAATAGATATAAAAAAAGCGCCGTTGCAATATCAACTTTTATCATATCTTATCTCCCTGTCTTCAGTATAACTTCAATTTCACACCATTCATTTTTTCCTATAATACTTTCTGACGATTTAAACATGCTTTCCCGTAGAAGTTTTGACGCGGTCATGTCCACCTGAGGGTATCCCGTAGTAGTAATTAATTCCGTTGTTTTTATATCACCGTCTTCCCCTAACAGAGCCTTGAATTTTACTTTGAAAGATTTTTTGTTTCCATACAACCCGTACCTGATAAAATATTTTTCAGGCGAATATACAATTGTCCGCATTTTCCCCCGAAGCAACGCGTCTCTATCTACAAACGTTGAAGTTTCAATATTTGTAAAGATTTTCGGGACAATTTTATCACCTTTCAAAAAATTTTCTACGGTACCGTCCATTTTATCTTCCAAATTGGCAGGCAGCTCTTTACTCTCCGGCTTTTGTTTCCGGATATGCGTCCTTAAATACTCCATATACTGGGGTTGAATTATCTGGCTGCAGACATCGCCTTTATAAAACGCATCCGTACTTTCCAACATAATGTCAAAAGCAGTTTTCTGAAAAACCGCTCCTAAAAAATCCACTCGCGTATAGGCTTTTAACCTGTCCATGTCTTGCGGCATAATAATAGTCACCATGCTCATACCCAAAACATGAACCGTCAAAGACACCAGAAGCATTATTAATAAGCTTTTATTTACAGTTATTTTCATAATTGGCTGTTATATAATTACCGCTATTGTGTAGTAGCTATGTTTATTTGTTTAACATTCATCTGACGGCAGATATCCCAAACTTCTATGGCTTTACCTAAATTTGACTCTTTATCAGCTTTTATCAACAGCGGCTGATCTTCACGCGCCGCTACCGTTATGCGGGAAACAAGCTCATCCGATTTAACCGGACGTTCATTTATAAAAACTTTGTTTTCACCCGTAATAGTTACCACCAACAGTTCTTTATGCAAAACTTCACTTGTAACCGCCTTCGGCAGATTCACTCTAATACCAGGCTGAAAAACAAAACTTGACGTCAGCATAAAAAATATTAAAAGCAGGAAAACAACATCAATTAAAGGTGCTATATCCAACCGGCCTTTTTCCAAAAATACTTTTCTTTTAAATTTCATCTTCGTCTCTTTTCGCGCCTAATATGTTAACAAGATCTGTCGCGCTTTTTTCCATTTCTAAAACAAAACCATCAACTTTTGTTACTAAAAAATTATAAGCAACATACGTTGGGATAGCCACAGCAAGTCCGGCTACAGTAGTAATCAACGCTTCCCAAATACCCCCGGCCAGGTCTCCGGGATTAACGGGAGTCATAACCCCCGCTTTTTGTTCTATAACCTGAAAAGCCCGTACCATACCGGTAACTGTCCCTAAAAGCCCCAAAAGAGGCGCAACGTGCGCAATTGTCGCCAACACACCTAAATTCTTTTCCAGACGAGGCACTTCATGTAACCCCGCGTCTTCTATTGCTTCTTTAATTTCCGGCCTCGGACGGTCATGTTTCAATATCCCGGCTTTCAGTATCTGCGCAATCGGACCCGGCATAACATTACATTTATCAATTGCCGTCATAATTTTATTTCTTTTCAAAGTTTCGGCAATATCTTCCATGAACCCTTCGGTATTAATTCTTGCACGCCATAAATGCCATAATCTTTCCAAAACCACTGCGAAAGCAATAACTGAACACAGCACTATCAGAAACATCAGCGGACCGCCTTTGACCATAAGCTGCCACATATTTTTTCCTCCTTTTATTTTTCCCGTAAACTATACAGGCTAATCCTGTTTTTGGCATATTCTGCCTCAGGGCCTGTACCTTCCGACAATTTTTGATACAATTTAAATGCTCTTTCGTCTTTCCCATGTTTTTCCAACAATTCAACACATTTAAAAAGAGCCCTCATCACCCAAAATTTTCCCGCGGGGTATTTATATTCTACTTTCAGATATTCTTCAACAGCCTTGTTTTCCATTCCGGAATTACGATAACATTCGGCAAGATCAAACTGAATCTGCGCGTTCATTTCGGAGTTTTCTTCGGTACGCGCCACTTTAAAATATTCAATCGCAAGAGTATAGTTATTTTGATCTTTTAATATTGTTCCAATCCGCGTATTTGCTATTATGGTTACCCTGTTGCCGGGATACCGCTGTATAAGCTTTTCATACTGAGGGATAGCTTTACTGTACACGCTTTTCTTCTTATAAATATCACCCAACGCAAGTATTGCCTGAGGCGCCCATCGGCTGTCCGGCCTTTCGTTAACTATGGCCTCAAACTGCTCTAATGCATTATCTTCCATGCCCGTATCATAAAAAACCCAGCCAAGCCAATATGCAGCGTCATCGGCGAAAGATGTTTGTGAAAACTCATCTATTACTTCCTGAAAATATTTTTTCGCGTTATTAAAATTCCCGCTATTGTAAAAATATTCACCGAACCATAATTTTATGCCGGCGGCCAAAACTTTATCGTCAGTTTCTTTCATAAGCTGCTTGAAAATTTCTAACGCTTTTTTGGGATTACCCATTTTATAATATGTCCATCCGGCATGATACCTTGCTTTCAAAAGAGATTTTTTGTCTTTTGAGCTTTTCATAATATCTTCATAAATCCTTATTGCGTCAGCATAATTACCGCCGTTATAAAAAGAATTGGCTTTTTGCAAAAACGCATCAAGCCTGAAATTGGCATTTGACGCTTTTTGGGTTACCAGATCAAATTGTAACGCAGCTGTGGCATAATCACCTTTCTGCCCATACAAAAGACCCAATTGATAATGAACTTTATCCCGTAACGCGGACCTTGGAAAATTCACAATCAACGACTGAAACGACAATATCGCGGCATCTTTCCTGCCCATTTTTTCCAAAACAACTCCAATTTCATACTGCGCGTGATCCGCCAATATGCTCCTGGGGAAATCCCGAAGTACTTTATCATATGTATTAAACGCTTTTTCATAATTTCCCCGGCTTAAAAAAATAGCGCCCATACTGCATAAAGCGTTCACAACCAAATCTTCCTTCTCTGCCACATCCACGGTAATTTCATATTGCTCCAGCGCTTTTTGTTCTTCATCCACCGCTAAATATAACCACGCAAGATTATAATGTATTTGCTCAGACAACTCACCGTTTGGAAATTTCTCTAAAGCTTTGTTATAAATTTTTATCGCTTCCAAAGCCTCATTTTTTTTATACAATACTTCTCCTATCCAATAATACGCATCATCCGTCCATTCATTATCCGGAATATCGTCAACTATCCGGCGATACTTTGACAAAGCTTTGTCCCAATCGCCTTTTTCAAAACTTATCTGCGCCGCGCCCATTAATGCCGCGCTTTCTATCACAGAATCATCGCTTTCCGAAGCCGCTTTTTCAAAACATTTTTCGCTTAAATCACTTTTTCCCTGATAAAGATACGCCTTGGCAGTTTTATATTCCGCTAACGCCTTCCATGGATTATTAGAAGTACTACTAAGCGCGTTTGCAAAGTTTTCAACCGCTTTATTAAAATCTCCCAATTTATAAAAACAATCTCCCAAAAGATAATAAGCGTCAAAAACCCGTTCATTTACGGGGTATTTGCTTAAAAAATCTTCCAGTCTTAAAAGCGCCTTTTTGTATTTATTTGTATGGTATAACACCTCAGCAGATTGATATAACGCTTTTATAGCTAAATCCGTTCGGCTATATTTTCGGCAGACTTCATCAAACATTTCAACTGCCATGACATATTCGCCCAGTTTTTCATAACACCATGCCTCCGAATAAACAGAATACGGGACATATTCACTGGCAGGATAATTTGTTACGAGTAGATTATAAAACACCAACGCCTGCTCATAATTTTTTTCTTTAAAATATACCTCTGCAGTCCAGTAAACAGCGTGTTCCGTAAATTCACTCTCATTAAACCTTTCCATCACAATGTTAAACTCAGCTATTGCGTTTGCCGGCAAAGCTCTTTCATAATAGACTCTTCCTCGAAGAAAATGAGCTTCCGCCTGTGTTGCCTTAGAGATATTAAGGCCTAAAAGCATATTTAGTTTGTTTTCCGCTATATCACAAAACCCGTCTTTAACCGCTCTTTTGACAAAATCAAGTTCCGACCTTACCGAAACTTCTTCCGCCTGCAAAACAGCTGAACCGGCCACAAACAAAAAAACAGTAAACACTATGTTAAAAAATATTTTATTCATCATTATTGTTCTATACGATTACCGCGTAAACCCGTTAAACTAACATTTCTTTTAAATACATACCGGTATATGACCGTTTATCTGAAGCAATTTTTTCAGGAGTACCGCAAGCAACTAATTCGCCGCCTTTATCCCCGCCCTCAGGGCCTAGATCTATCACATAATCCGAAGATTTAATCACATCCAGATTATGCTCGATTACCAGCACCGTATTCCCTGCTGAAACCAATTTGTGCAAGACATCCAACAGTTTATGAATATCCGCGAAATGCAGCCCTGTAGTTGGTTCGTCAAGTATATACAAAGTTTTACCTGTCGCGGTCTTAGACAATTCTGTTGCCAGTTTTATACGCTGCGCTTCACCTCCTGACAATGTTGTTGCCTGTTGTCCTAATCGAATATACCCCAACCCAACATCATTTAAAGTCTGCAATTTATTTTTTATCGGAGGAATGTTCTCAAAAACTTTCAAAGCATCTTCAACACTAAGCGCAAGTATATCTGAAATCGTATATCCTTTATATTTTATTTCGAGTGTCTGGTCATTAAACCTTTTTCCTCCGCAAATTTGACACTCAACATAAACATCAGGCAAAAAATGCATTTCAATTTTCTTAAGCCCGTCCCCCTGACACGCTTCACACCGCCCGCCTTTTACGTTAAAACTAAACCTGCCCGGCTTATACCCTCTCATACGTGACTCGGGCAAAGAACTGAACAATTTACGTATCGGATCAAACGCCCCGGTATATGTGGTAGGATTCGACCTTGGAGTCCTGCCGATCGGAGACTGGTCAATTACTATAACTTTATCAATATTCGCAATTCCTTTGATGGTTTTGTGTTTTCCCGGTTTAAGTTTTGACCTATACAATTTTCTCGCTAACGCACGATACAAAATTTCATCAACAAGCGTGCTTTTTCCCGAGCCTGAAACACCTGTTACACAATTAAAAAGCCCCAACGGAATCGTTATATCGACATTCTTTAGATTATGCTCGGCCGCTCCAATAATTTCAAGCTGTTTTTTTTTATTGCGTTCCCGGCGCGTTTCAGGCACACTAATTTTTAAATCTCCGCGTAAATATTTTCCGGTAAGAGACCTTTCATTTTTCAGGATATCTTCAACCGCGCCCTGCGCCACAATTTCACCGCCATGTTCACCGGCGCCGGGTCCCAAATCGATAACATAATCGGCTTTACGTATCGTCAATTCATCATGTTCAACCACAATTAGAGTATTGCCTAAATCCCTGAGTGCCATGAGAGTATCCAGAAGTTTACTGTTATCCTTCTGGTGAAGACCGATACTAGGTTCATCCAAAACATATAAAACACCGACTAACCCTGCGCCAATTTGCGTAGCAAGCCGAATCCTCTGATCTTCTCCGCCTGAAAGCGTGTTACTTTTTCTATCCAAAGTTAAATATTCTAAACCCACATTTTTCATAAAATCAAGACGCAACTCAATTTCTTTGAGTGCCTCTTCCGCAATTTCTTTACTCATTTTGTCCAGGTTTAACGCTTTAAAATATTCAGCCGCGCTTTTTATAGACATCTCACAAACTTCCGAGATATTTTTTCCGTCAATGAACACATTGCGCGATTCAGAACGCAGCCTTTGTCCGTTACACTCAGGACACTTCTGCACAGACATAAACGAGCTTATCAGCTCTTTGATAAAATCACTTTCCGAATGATGAAACCTCCGTTCAAGATTCGGGATAACACCTTCAAACCCGGACTCCGGGTCACCATAGAGTACCATCCGCTTTTGTTTGGCTGTAAGGCTTTCAAACGGAAAATCATAATCAAACCCATGATACCGCGCTAACCGGCGGAGCTGACGTCTGTAATGCAAAATAATTCCTCTACCTCCGCGCCGCCACGGAAGAACCGCTCTTAATAACGGTTCTTTTTTATCTGGAACTATCAGTTCCGGATCTATATGCATTTTATTACCTAAACCATTGCACAACGGACACGCGCCATAAGGGCTGTTAAACGAAAAATTACGAGGAGACAACTTTTCAAAACTTAACCCGCATTTAACGCAGGCATTTTTCTCGCTAAATAAAATATCCCGGTTAAAATCCTTGTTTTTGTCCGCCAAACTCACAATAATAACACCATCACCAAGTTTTAACGCCACTTCAACAGAATCCGACAAACGCGACCGGATACCTTTTTTAAGAACAATCCTGTCAACTACCGCTTCAATGGTATGTTTTACCTTTTTGTTTAAACTCGGAATTCTGTCTCCAATTTCAACTATTTTTCCGTCCAGGCGTATTCGAACAAGCCCGTCTTTCCTTGCCCCTTTCATAATTTCAACGTGTTCTCCTTTTCTTCCCCTGACTAACGGAGCAAGTATCATTAATTCTTTATCTTCACCCAACGCTATTATCCCATCAACAATTTCCTGCGAACTTTGTCCTGATATTTCTTTTCCGCATTTTGGACAACACTGCACACCGATTTTCGCAAAAAGAACTCTTAAATAATCATAAATTTCTGTTTGAGTTCCAACAGTTGACCTAGGATTTCGTCCTCCGGACCTCTGTTCAATACTGATAGTCGGCGACAACCCTTCAACAAAATCTATATGAGGTTTCTGCAATTGTTCAATAAACTGCCTCGCATAACTGGAAAGAGATTCCACATACCTGCGCTGGCCTTCCGCATATATGGTATCAAACGCAAGCGATGATTTACCTGACCCTGAAAGCCCGGTAATAACACACATGGCATCGCGCGGAATCGCAACATCTATTCCCTTGAGATTATGTTCTCTGGCTCCTTTTACAATAATATATGACTTACTCATAAGGCTAATTTTAACACAAGACGAATTATATAACAATAATCATAATAAAAAGTGTCCAAAATGCCACATTATACGTAATCCCGGACAAAATCCAACTGATATAACCGGCTGTGTCAAGCCAAAGTAAGAATGTCCGGTTTTTACCAAAGTAAGAGTGTCCGGTTTTGTTTTTATTAATGCACCAGCAGCAGTAGCTTTTCTTTCTTTTTTGCTTCTTTTTTCTTTCTTTGTTGATAACTTGGATTCTGTGGATAACCTCTTTCTATCCATTTTTTCCAGGGGTGGTCTTCCTCCGGCTTATATGCTACTTTTCTTTTCAATTTGTCCTGTTTTGCTGGTTTCTTAACTGTTCTCTCGGGTCTTTCTTTTATCTCCCTGTATCTCAACTTCTTCTCGCTATTGGCTATCACTATCTTCCCATTTGTTCTCTCTTCAACTACCACCTTTTTCTTTGTTCCCACATATTCTTCTATTTGATACAGCCTTTTATTGTTTGCTACTGTATTGTCGTTTCGTACCGTACGTACCGTCTTTTTACATAGTATCCTCTCTAAATCTACACACTCAGGTACTTCCCTGTGCATATCTCCTTTTTCCGCAGCGTCCACCTTAAATCGCTTGTTGTATTTCGGCAAATATCCTCTGAGGAATTTATTCCCTCCTTCTATCGTACCCACTCCCGCTAATCTCATCTCCTTTATCACTCTATCCTGAAACGTCCTAAATAACCGTTCTATTCGTCCTTTTGCCTGCGGCGAATGCGCGTGTTTTACTTCTACTCCCAGCTCTTTCAACGCTCTCTCAAACTGACTTAACATCTTCTCGTTTTTTAACTGTTCTTCCACCGTTGGCTTCTTTAGCGACTTATACGTCGGATGCTTGTCCAAATATAGCATTCCGGGTATACCGTATTTCTTCACATATCTCTTAAAACTTTCCATCGCCGGCATCGTGCCCTCATACTCATAAAACCTTGCAAATACTTCACTTGTCGCATCATCAATATATCCCATAAGCACACTTTTGGATCCTCTTCCCTCAAACCATTCATGATGCGATCCGTCCATCTGTACCATAACTCCAAAATGTCGCTTTCTCGGTCTCCATTTACGGTGTTTCTTTCTCTTTCGTTTCTTCTGCCAATCTCCACTTCTTATCAGCAGTTTTCTCAACGTCTCATCACTAACTTTGAGCTTATCTCTTTCTAATAACTTTTCACTGGCCAATGTCGGTCCAAAATCTTCATACTTTTTACGATAAACTCTAATGATATTGTTCCGAAGACTCTCTGCTATTGCTCGTTTTGACTTCTTCCCTCGTAACTTATGTACTATTCCTTTTTCTCCTTCCTCTCTCACCCTTTTTACTATCCTTCGTACCTGCCGACCACTCAATCCTAAAATATCCACCGCTTCAACTTGTTTTAGCTCTCTTTCAATCACTTTTTGTATCACGTGTAACCGATTCAATTCTTTCTGTCTCATCACGATAATGTCCTCCTCCGCCATAATACCTCCCTCTTTCGAGTTCGATTATAGCATCTCCTAAATAGGACATTCTTATTTTGGTAGAATAGGACATTATCACTTTGGTGTTACAGGGTTATTCTGCGTTGCGTTGCACGTTTCAGGCTACACGTTACACGTTGCATGTTTCACGTAACACGCTGCACGCCTCACGTTACAGGTTACACGTAATACGTTGCAAGTAACCGGCCAACGAGCCCCCCCCCAGTTAACGTGCTACGTGTTGCGTGTTACGTGCAACGCAAAAACCGGCTTTCGGCCTAACATAAGCGCTGTAAGAACTGAAACATTTATAATAGCTGTTAACAAACAAGTCTGAAAAACACCTAATATTGGAATTAAAAACGCGGCAGCCAAAAGCGACCCGAAACATGCCCCCATGAGATCTAATCCATAACTCAATCCAGCTACTTTTCCTATATCTTCCGAGTTTTCAAGATAAATCCTATTCGCAAGCGGAAACTGTATGCCGCCTATTGTTCCGGCAATAATCGGAAGCAGCGGAAAAACAATATTTGCTCCGATCCAAGAAACACCCCCTGACTGCGACCTGGCAAGCAACAAAAAGGCGGGTGGAAGAATTAATGGATAAAAACAAATACACACCTGCGTCCACTTAAAAACTTTCATGTAATTCTGTATATGTTTCATATGTCTCGAAATTATCCATCCCCCAAAAGCCAGGCCAACCATAAAAAATGTTAAAATTATACCTAACTTATAAAACACATACCCATATATCACCTGAAAAGACAGAAGCACCGCAATCTGAAAAACTATTTCCGCAAACCCGGTCGTCATTACCGACAATAAAACCGTACGTTTTCCATGTTTTTTTCTGTCAACAACGCTAAATACTATAATCAAAAAACATACAACTGCCGTAACCACCCATATATTTTTAACTTTTACCCCTCTTAAAAATTTTCTGAAAAACGGAGAATCAAAATGCGTTCCCCAAAATAAAGTTGCGTAATAATACGCAACAGGCCTGAAATCTTCATTCAATTTTGCGTCAGTATCTTGTCCGACCGCATTTTTAACATATTGCATGCGTTCTTTTGATAGTTTATCAAACAAATAATATTCTCTGACATATTTAGCTTCAATTCCTAAATTCCGCATTCGCGTCATAAGAATTTCCGGATCTCCGGTCAAAATATTCAGTTTGTTTGAAAGCAAAAAATAAACCGTATCACCCGGAATAAGCAAAACATCGGGAAAAACTTTTGACGCACTGATATATATTGAACTCAAATAATCTTTTAATTCATCCCCGATATAATTATCGGACGACGTTAATGAAAATGACACTATTCCATCATCCGAAAGTATACGATTTAATTCTCTAAAAAAACCGACCGTATAAAACCTGTTAAGCTGTATTGTGTACGGATCGCCCAGATTAATTATTACGGCATCATATTTTTCATCCGTCCTTTTTACAAAAAAACGTCCGTCCTCGTTTATAATGGCTACTCTTGCGTCTTTCAGAAACGAAGCATCCGCGATATCAAGATATTTTTCGGCTTCATCAATAATAGTAGAATCCAATTCCACGTAATCTACTCTATCAACCGGATATTTTAAAATCTCTTTTAGTAACCCTCCGACACCGCCGCCGATTAAAAGCACCCTTGAGATATCGGTATTTTCGAGAAGAGCAAAATGAACAGCCTGTTCAGCAGAAAAATCATCCGGAACCGTATATAAATGCAAGCCATTTTCATAAAAAGAAGTTTCCCTCCCTCTTTTTGTAACTGTAATGTTCCCATAAATCGAATTCCTGGATTCAAGGACATCAAACCCTTTCCACAATTGCGCCAAAGAAAATTCCCGCAATAAACGCAATCCCCCTAAAGCCATTACCACAACCGTTATTAAGAAAACAACCGTTATCGTGTAATCTAAAATTTTTCTATGTGAAACAATTCCCGCGGAATTACGCAAGACAATTGACGCGGATACATTAAGAACTGAAAATAAAAACAAAATACTTAAAGGCGTCATGAACCTAATTATAAAACCGCTGACAATAAACCCGCCCAATAATGCGCCAATCGCCTCCATTATATAAACATGAGCAAGCGCGGTTTCAGGAGCATTGCTGTTGTCCCGGTACATACGGCATGCAAGACTGAACATAAACCCCATTGTAGCGCACGAAAAACTCAGGATAAGAACTGCCGACACAAACATCGGAGCGTACCCGATTATTTCACCTGTCGCAATTCCCATCACCGGTTTTATTAGTCTTATAGCAAGAAGTGTTGCCGGAAGAATAAGTGCCAAAGCAATCTGGCACATGGCAAACACATATATTTTTTCTTTTATCCTGTCTGAAAACCTTCCAAAAAACCAGCTTCCGAAAGCTCCCCACAACAACCAGCAGGCAAGAATAATACCTATTGAAATTTCGTTACCATAAAAAACAATTAAAAATTCGCGTAAAAATACTATCTGCGATGCCATCGCGGCAGCGCCGGTTAGTATCATGGAACATGTTATTGTCTTTCGTAAATTCATATACTCAACATTGAGCTACATTGAATAGACTTATATGTTATTCAAACAAGCCCGTGTTTCTAAATTATTCTACGATAATATTTTTCAAAGCTTTCAGGACATCATCATAATCAGGAGGCAAACTCATTTCTTTTACATATTGCACATACCGCACAGCATCATTCTTATCAACAATAAAAACCGCTCTTGATAAAAGACGTAATTCTTTTATAAGAACACCGTAATTAGTTCCAAAACTTGCGTCTCTATGATCAGAAAAAACTTTCACATTTTTTATGTTATATGCCTGGCAAAACCGTTTTTGCGCAAATGGTAAGTCCATGCTTATAAATATAATTTGAATATCTTTAGACATGCTTACAGCTTCATCATTAAACCGTTTTATCTGAAGATCGCATACAGGAGTATCCAAAGAAGGGACTGACGCGATTAATTTTATTTTATTTTTGAAATTTCCAAGATTTTTTTCAGACAAATCAGCATCCAGGACAATAACCCCCGGAGCATGCTGCCCGGTTTTTATTTCGTTTCCCATTAGGGTTAAAGGAATTCCAGTCATTGTTACCGCATTTTTGCGTTCCATGATTCCTCCTAAATACCTTCATTTTGTAAACTAAAAAGAGATTAAACAGACAGGCTATTTCGTTACCAATACAATTTCTCAAATCTGGCAGAATACCTTTTTATCCACTCTCGTGAAGCTTCCGGCAGGCTTAGATCTTTTCCCGTTTGAAGTGAACGTAATACTCGGTACTCTTCAATCAAATAAATCTGTTCAATTATTTTGATTTTAAAAGCATCGGAATAATTGATAAACGCAACACCTATCCTGTACAGCCCGGTACTTTGATCTTTTTTGGAATGAATTACTTTTGCTCTAATTTTGAAAATTTTCTCATACAAAGGAACCTGCAGGTTTATTATCGCATTCGCAGCCACACCTTTTCTGGAAGTAAACATGAGACCGCCTTCACTCACGTCAATTGTCTCGGATTTTTGAAAATTATCATTTTCAAAAATTTGAAATTCAAGCGGATTAACAAGCAAATGCCTGATAAAACGACGTTTTTCTTTGTGCGCATTCCCCTCATTAATAGACATAAGCATACTCTCCGTTTGAAAAAACTATTTCACAGTCATCGCGAATAAAAAATTCCGTACGGCAAAACCTTAAACCAGATTATTTTCTTTCAGCACTTTGCCCAATTCGTCAACAGCCTCTTTCAGTTTTGAGTAAAGTTTTACGTTTATGTTAATACCTTTTCCCGTAGGCACTTTCTCATCTCCCTGCGGCGGCTGTGTCCATATTCTAACATCTATAACATCATTCCCCTGATATTCAGATATGCGTATTTTCACATCCTGATACTTATTTTTTTCAAAAACCGCAACATCTCTTTCCATCTTGACGCCTCCTTTTTTCTCTAGCCTCTTTACCCAGCATACCAAGCTAAATCATATATTAGGTATAATTGTAAATATAGTAGTATTATTAATAGTATATCATTAGATACCGGCAGAATGCAAAAACTATTTAAATATCCCGGCTAGTCAACATTTTTTTTTCGGAAAATTCTTTTAAAACAAAAGACCGCCAAAAAAATAATCATTCCCCATGAAAAAAACATAAATATCCAACCAAGCACCGTCATATGTCTCTTCCCTTTATTCTTCTTTTTCGCCAAGCTATTTTAACCAGCACAGCGAGAATAATAAATATTAAAAAAAGCCCGCATCGTGTCGCAACAACATACGGGCGGTTAGCTAACGAAACGTTGTCCATTCTGATTATAGGCAGCCATTCCTTAAAAAACCAAGCGCCCAGTATAATCAAAAGAAACGCCGGAGTTATATATTTAATAACATATTTATAAATTCTCGGCAGTCGCATGTCAGCGCCATGATGAACTTCTTCCCATGCTTTATTAATACCGAATATCCATCCGAACAATATCACTTCTATTGTAGCAAAAAGCACTAAACAAAATGTCCCGCCCCAAAAATCCAGTTCATCAACAACACCTTTGCTTAAGAAAAATATTGCTGCATTACATAAGGTAAAAGTCACAATTCCAAATATCAATACAGACTGTTTGCGGGAGATATTAAACTCATCTTCCAAAAATGCTATGGCAGGCTGCGCCAAAGAAACCGATGACGTAACGCCGGCCAGAAACAATAATCCAAACCATAAAAACCCAAAAATTTCAGAAAACGGCATTTGGGCTAAAACAAGCGGCATTGTCACAAAACCTAAATTAAAAGCGCCAGAATTCGCAATATCCCCTATCGCCATTGGTCCGAAAAACACAAATGCCGCGGGAATAACTATACTGGCGCCTAAAATTACTTCCGCGATTTCATTCATACTCACAGCGGTTAATCCGGAAAGCGCCACGTCATCACCCTTTTTTAAATAACTCGCGTATGTTAAAATTACACCTATTCCGACACTAAGCGTAAAAAATATCTGTCCAGTAGCCGCCAGCCAAACTTTCGCGCTTTTAAGCTGTGAGAAATCAGGATTCCAAAGATACCCTAATCCATTAAAAACATTCCAATCCGGTTTAGATAAATCTATCACACCCATCGAAAATACCCTCACAAGCAAAATCAACCCGAAAACAAAAAGTACAGGAACCGCAATTTTACAAAAACGTTCAATCCCGCCGCGTATCCCATGATTCAAAACCGTAATGTTAACTATAAAAGTAATAAGGAAAAATATATAAGCTGTGCTGATACTTGAAAAATACTGATTTTTTTCAAGGCCTTGAAACCCGCGAAGAAAAGACTGCATTGAAACTTGATCCGTAATACCTGCATATTTTTGCGTCAGGGAGAAAAAACTGTACGCAAGCGTCCACGACTCAATATAAGTATAATAAATCATAATTACAAGCGGACCGAATATCCCTATTACCCCAAAATATTTGATAAAACGGTTTTTTTGCCACAAACTATGGAAAACGCCAGGCGCTGTTGAATGTTCAAACCCGCCGCCATAACGCCCTATTGACCACTCAACCCACATAAGCGGAATACCTACCAGCAAAAGCGCGATAAAGTAGGGAATCATAAAAGCGCCGCCGCCATTTTTTGCCGCTTGCACCGGAAACCGTAAAAAATTCCCCAAACCAACGGCAGATCCTGCAACCGCCATGATAATACCTAGCCGCGACCCCCAGGAATCTCGTATTTTTTTCGACACAAGGCCTCCTTAAATAAAAACAAAGCGCGCTAGTCTTCCTGCGCGCTTATTGACTTTCTAAGATTCTTTTTTTGTGCCTGTTTTTTTTTATCGGCAAGTATTTTTTCTTTTGCCCTTTTGGACCGTTTTCGTTTTTGACGCCGGATTTTTTCTATTCGTTGTTTTTCTGCCGAAAGCTTTCCTAATGTTTTAGTTTCAATTTTTTCAACAAGTATCCTTCGCGCGATAAAACGGTTAAGCGCTTGTGTCCTGGCCTGTTTACATTTGACTTCAACACCCGACGGTTTGTGTTTTAAATAAACACATGTTGCGACTTTATTAACGTTTTGTCCGCCGCGGCCGCTGGATCGTATAAAGTTCTCCGTAATATCTTTTTCTTTTACGCCAAAACGGCGCATTTTTTTCTTGAGCTCCGTTTCCTTGCGTAAAGAAACGCCATACTTCATTGGTAAATCCTTATGCGTTGCACGCTTCACGTTGCACGAAACACGTTACAGGTTACAGGTTACACGTAGCATTGATTTAACGGACAGGCACGGGGGCACATATATTTCCTTGATGGACATCAATACTACACTTTTCATAACGCACCTCCTGTTTTGGTTTTTCCAAGTGTAGCGCTGATTTCTTGTTTATGCAAGTTGTTCACCTATGTATGGATGTGCGACTTTCCATTATATCTACATTAACAAGCTGGTTACCCTGTTCATCGATTAAAACACGCGTCAACAAGATCTTCAATCCTTGCGGTTGCCAAACATTGTACAGTATCCGCGCCGCCGTAATATATTTTCACTTCACCGTCAGGTTCTGCTACCGCACCGCAAGTAAATACAACCGCATACGTCAAGCCATTAAGTTCATAGTTGGTAGTCGGCGAAAGTATCGGCGCTTTTGCACGAGCAACAATCTTTGAAGGATCGTTAAGATCCAACAGCATAACTCCCAAATGGTAAACATATTGCGCCGCGCACTGGACATTAACTGCATGATAAATAACCAACCAGCCTTTTTCTGTCCTTATCGGGACCGCACCCGGACCATTCTTCTTCCAGCCCCATTCATCCTGAGAAAAAGCCACTGCTTTTGACTGTCCCCAATGAATAA
This sequence comes from Candidatus Omnitrophota bacterium, assembly GCA_043812935.1. GTDB lineage: Bacteria > Omnitrophota > Gorgyraeia > Tantalellales > Tantalellaceae > JBDRNE01. Next base: position 13,968 of record JBDRLO010000024.1, on the reverse strand, counting down.
GATCCGGCGAATACGAAAGCCACATATATCCTTTCCCGTCGCCGGTATTAGGCCTATCCAAACGGCAATATAACCCATTTATCTTTTCAGGAAAAAGAACTCCATTGCGATTATCCGTTTCAGAAATAAACCCTCTCCACTTGAATTGTATCATGTCAGGCGATTCTAGAAGCCCCAATCGGCAAGAATGCCCACTGTGACAAGCAAATACCACATAATAGACACCTTCAATTTGAGCAACACGCGGATCGTAATACATCCCTGTCGTATATTCTTTAAATTCTTCTGTATCCGGCATTTTTATAGGTTCCGGCCTCAGTTTAAATTTTATTCCATCAACAGAATCCGCCGGCCAAATTAATTGTTTCATAGACGGAGTTTCAACTCTGCAAAGCATAACATACTTGCCTTCCGTAGTTTTGATACATCCGGAATTATAAACTCCTTTTGCCGCTGCAGGAACATCGTCTTTTGTTAAAATTGGATTGCCTTCATACCGGACAACGATATTTTCTTTGCTTTTTGAATAAACAATTGGTTGTGACATAACATTTCCCTTTCTGTAATTTGTGAATTTGTATATTCATATTAATATTATTGTATATTATGCAACACTAATGATCTGTATTAAACAATATTTTATGACATAATTCAAGTTATTTTTAAATTAATATTGAAATAAAAACACTCGATACGGCTATCGCAAAGAAAAAGGTTCCACTAAATTAGGGGAACCTTTTTCATTTAAGTTATTATATTATAGGTAGCACTACTGACTTACACCCTATACTTTAACAATCGAATCATGCGTACCAAACTCATTTGTCCTAACTTTACGGTTTTCCGGATCATGAATCCATTCGTCATCTACCAAAAATTTATACCGATATTTCCCGCGCCGCAAAGTAACATGGCCGGACCAATGTCCATTCTCAAGTTTCGTAAGCCTGCTGGCTTCTGTTTTCTGCCAATTATTGAAATCGCCAAGCACATAAACCGCACCCGCTTCCGGAGCATGAAACATAAATTCTTTCATAACTGTATTCGCTTTTTTGCTCTCAGCAACCAAAATCTCACAAGTGAGATTAATAAAATCCGACGCGGACGGCGATTCCTCCGCATATTCAAATATAGTTTTACCCTCACTCGCCGCTTCTCTTAAGCGGACACTGGAACGGATCTTAGTTGATAAAAGATATTCTCCTAGCTTTGCCCGCGCTTCATTTTCTATTTTTCTTGCAAAATTTGACCGGTTATCAAATAAATTCATTGCAAAAAAAATCGAAGGACTGCGTCCTGTTTCTCTATTCAACAAACTAGCAACACGATAAACACTATTAATCCCGTTAAAAGCAAAATAACTCAAATCTATCGGAACAAGTATAACATCAGCCGCGTACATGGAATTTAAAGTCAAAAAACCAAAACTCGGAGGAGAATCAATTACAATATATTCATATTTTTCAAAATATGGATGCGATAGAGTCTGTGACAATATTGCCGCGGCACCATCAATACTCCCAAGATTAATTTCAGCCGCGCTAAGCATCATATTCGCGGGAACAAAAGAAAGTTTCTCCCGGCCATGTATCACTAATTCCTCAAAATCAATACCGGATTTGTTAAAACGTGACCGAAATATATCATACGATGTTTTATGCTCTGAAGATTTTTCAGAAAGGCCCAATGCAAAAGTCGCGTGAGCTTGCGGATCAAGATCCATGAGAAGAGTTTCATTGCCTAAACTGGAAAGTGTCGCCGCAATATTCACTGCCAGCGTCGTTTTTCCACAACCGCCTTTTTGGTTTGCGATTGAAATAACTTTCATATTTCCTCCTGACAATGGTTTAAAGATCCGTATCAAAAACTTTCAATACTGTATTCCGGTGAAAGTATATCATATTGATATCAGGTTGTAAATAAACAAACTTTTATTTTTTGTCCAGATTATTTATAGAAAAATTTTTTCTTTTTTATTTTTTTGACGTGCATTTTCTGATTTTATAGTATATAATTTAGTCTGTATTTTTTATATTTTTTCAAACTAAACTTATTAGCCAAACAATTATGCAGGGAACAAAAACACCAGACAAAATTGATTTTGAATTATCAAAGACATATTTTCGGAATAACACGCTGAACGAAAAAAAAGAACAGCCGGACGACATCCGTAAACTGCTTCAACAAAATCATTTTAAAAAAATAGCGAAAAGAAACAGCATAAAAACCGCGCCGGCAAAAAAAGATGCTGTTCGCGCTTCGCGGTTTGCCAAATGGATCATCTCGTTGCTAATTATTGCCGGCTTGATTATTCCTCTCGTATGGTTTTTTCAACAAAAACGCGTTGTTTTTAGCGTAAACATTCATATCGAACCTGTGCATAAAGGTCCTATTTCACCTGAAGCGTGGGAAAAAGATATTACTACCTCTTTAATAGACACTGAACCATCAGACAAAAAAGGCCTTACATCTTTGTCCTCCACAGGCACTCCTTTAGAGACGACTAATACTAAAATTCCAGCCCCATCTGACGAAACAAATCTTTCAATTCCAAGAAACAAGATTCTCTATAATTTTGAAAATGACTTAAACGGCTGGGAGATACCCTTATGGGAACTCGATAAACAAGATCATGTAGCACGGCTTATTGATAAAATTGATTATATTGCGAGTCAGGACAAAGGTTCTCTTGAACTTTTTGTGGAATTCCCAGGAAGAACATGGACAGCTGCTTTGATTGAAATCCAACAATATCTTAACCTTACAAATTATGATTCTATATCCGCTGACGTATACTTGCCTCCTACTGCGCCTGAAACGGAAATCCGTGGAAAACTCATCTTAACTGCCTGCGAAAATTGGGATTTCATCGAGATGAACCATACAGTAAGATTGTGTCCCGGAAAATGGGTTACTATTACCGCCGACTTGACTGACAAAAGCAAAGACTGGGATCCAATACAAATTAACGATACAATCAGATCTGACATCCGCAAGCTGGCGGTGCGAATAGAATCATATAACACTGCTTACAACGGTCATATTTGCATTGATAATATCCGCGTCAATAAAAACTAAACTCTTAAAAATTCAAAACAACAATATGTTAACAACACAGGCCGGCTAATAAACATCAAGATCTCTCATCCTTTGGTCAGAAATCCCAAAATGGTGTGCAAGTTCATGCTGAACCGTATGTTTCACCAACCTCACTATTTCTTCATCCGATCTACAGACTTTTTCTATATTTTTTTGGAAAATGGAAACTTTATCGGGCATTACCATACCATAATACTGGCTTCGTCTGGACAACGGCACGCCCTGATATAATCCCAATACTAACCTGCGATGCAACGCGTTAATTTTTTCTTCCTGATCAGCAGACGGTTCATCTTCAATAATAACATCAACATTTTTTAAACTGTTTTTAAAGATTTCCGGTAATGTTTTAAGCGCTTCCATAACAAGTATTTCAAATTTTCTCCGGTCCATTTTTCTCCGTTCAGCCATGCGCAACTAAAATAAATCTCCTATTTCGTCAGAGCCATCCGCTTCTTCCGAGATACTACCAGCTTGTCCGGATTGCTTACTCTCCTTATTTTCCTGACTCCACCCTTCTTCTGCGGCAGACTTTATAAAATATTTTCTGTTCTTAATTGTAACGTAATTACTCCAGGTTTTTCCCTCTTCCTTTTGTCCAACCTGAATTTCTTTTATAGCATTTGCCTGAGAAACCAACTCATCCGCATGATATATAATTGTAGCTTCAAGAGTTTTTGGTAGAACCGGCGATTGCTGTTCGTATTCACCGTGATGGCTGAGAATAATATGTTCCAGCCGTAACCGTAAATCATACGGAAAATCCGTAATTTCACTGATTTTTTCCGTTAGAATTCTATATCCAATCGCTATATGGCCTAAAAGGCCGCCTTCAACCGTGTATTCAAGTTTCTTTGGGTCCAGCTCACGCACTTTTCCGATATCATGAATAAACGCGCCAAAAAGTGCTATATCTCTGTCCGCTTCACCGCACAAACGGCACATCTCTTGCGAAATATACATTACTTCAAAAGTATGTTCCATTAATCCGCCTATATAAGCATTGTGCCAGCTTTTCCCCCCGATTCCATCTTTGAATGAAGCCATTAATTTTTCATCTTTAACAAATAATTCCGAGAGGGATTTAACCCAGACATTCTTTATGCTTTTCAAATAGGTTAAAATGTCGTTGTAATACTTTTCCCTGTTTGCTGCAACACGCACCATATCCTCATAACAAAACGCTCTTTCATCCGCTTTTACCAGATAATCCACCTTTAACTGTTTTTCCTCCCTGTATTTATCAACCGTCCCCTTTATTAGAACAAAATCTCCCGTATCTGCCGCTTCATTATACTTTTCAGCATCATCCCATAAACGGCCTTCGATTTTTCCTGTTTTATCCGAAAGCGTCATTTCAAGATAGGGTTTATCATACTTCGTCAGTTTCAGATTCTTTTTTCGAAGCATAAAAACTGAAGTAACCTGTTCATTAACTTTAAAATCCGAAATAAATTTTTTATCCATTTAACCCTCCCGGTTAAACTATCTTACATTAAATAAACATCCGGTGTTTAATTACAAAACATCTGCCTGTACCCAGCAAATTGAATCATATTCACATCTTGCGCATTTCTCTTTATCATCCCGGCAGTCAAGTTTTTCAAAATTCAGCGCTTGTATATTTTTCCAGCATTCGATAATAAATTTCTCCAGATCATGCACCATTGCATCCGTAAGGTTAACGGTTTCGTCACGAAAAACACCTTTTTCTAAATTATACTTTTTTACAGTTGAGGCAGCAGGTTCCAGAAACTTGAGTACGCCTTTGGACACTACTTTTTTATCATTCGCACTGCGCGTCCTCTCATACAGCATTTTATAAGCTATAAGCTGCCTAAAATAATCGTCACACTCTTTTGAAGAAACTTCATGACAATTAGCAATAGCTTTTATGTGTTTGTCAGGTTTTCCGGTTTTATAATCTATAACCCTGATTGATCCATCTTGTTCCAGCTCTATTTTATCAAATGTCCCTTTAAACAATATCCCTCCAGGCAGCACAATTTCCAGTTTATTTTCAAGATCAACCGGCATAACCGGAAAACGAGATTCACTTTTATACCACGCGCTTACCGTAACATCCACTTTATCAAGGCACCACTTTTTAATTTGATTATTCGCTCCCTGAAACTCCAGCTCTTTTTTAAACTCTTCTCCAAAAAAATTAAAGTCCGGGAACACTCCGGTGTCCATAAAACTCAAATATACTTCTTCCAAGGCCTTATGCGCGCAATTACCAAAAACCAGATGCTGGTTTTTTCTACCCGGAAGGCGAAGGACATTATCATATAAAAATTTTCGTCTGCACGTAACATAATTATTTAAACTCGTGGGGTTTAATACAAGTGTACTAATCACATCCGCAAGAACGGCTGAAGCATCCTCAACCGGATCGTGTTTTTTAGAAGAACCCAGAAAATTAACTAAAAACTTTTCTTCATCAATATCCGCGGTTTCGCGATTAATCCCTACCTGGTTCAAAAACGGGCTTATGATAACTTTATCTTCCGGCGACGCCGTATAAAAAATAGATGCCTTTGCCCTTGTAGACGCCACATAAAAAAGCCTGATTTCATCATAATGAGCTAATAGTTTTCGAGTGTTTTTATCTTCCACTGTTTTTTTGCTTTTGTATATCTCCGGAGGCAGCGGAATAATTTCACTTTTTGTCCTTGCGGGCCAGTTTTTCTTCCCAAGGCAAAACGGTACAAATACCGAATAAAACTCCAACCCCTTTGATGAGTGGGCGGTATACAATCTTACGCCGTCCTGACTTTGCGTAGCAAGTTCTCCTTCAAAAGGCATACCATGCGCTTCACGCAAAGAAAGCTCTTCCATAAACGTCTGAAGGTTTAACGCAGGTTTGGACAAATCTGATTCTTTAACCTTATTAATAAACGACGTCAATGCCCGAAGATCCCTAACCTTCAAAACTTTGTCCCGCTCATATCTCTCCAGAATATACCGATATAATTGTGTATCCGCGATATACTGCAGCAAAAGATCATGTACCGGCCTGTTTGCCGCATCCTGAAGCAGTCTGTTTATAACCCAAGCTGCTTTATGAAGCGCGAATATATCTTTAAATGACACTTTACCCGCAAGCTCTAACCCGCACGAATCCTCTTGTAAAGGCACTTCATCGTTTTCCACAGGAAAACTGCTTTGAAACTGTTGAAAAAAATTAACTGTAAAGTTATTTTTTTTTCGATTTTGAGAATATTTCATACCGTTGAAATACGCTAAAAGTTTCATTACATCCGAAAGATCAATTTTCATATAATCCGCAGTAAGAATTTTATATAACACCAGGGACTTTTTCTCATTATCACGGATATCAACATTAGCCAGCTCCAGCACATCCAACATTTGGCGCACGCGTTTTTCCTGGCGTATATCCTCTTTCCCGTCTGTCGCATAAGGAATACCAGCCCTTAAAAACGCATCTACTACTTTAAGTATCTGGGCTCTTTTGCGCACAAGCACCGCAATATTATTATACGGTTTTTCTCTTTCATCATCCGTCAACAAAATATCGGCTTTTATAATTTCTACCTGCCGTTTAATTTCGTTGACAAGAAATGCCAGCTCCTCTTCTGAAGCCGCAAATTCCATAAGCCGTATATTTTTGCTAGAATACGTTCTCTGCCCCACAAGTTTTTTTGAGGAAAGACGTTCATCCGCGGGAATCTGTTTAATAATTTTGTCAGTCAAATCCAAAATAGCATTAACCGACCGGTAATTCCGAAAAAGTTCAATTGTCTGAAGATCAGCCAAACGTTCTTTTAAAACTTTAAAATTCGAAAGTGAAGCGCCCTGAAACCGGAAAATTGACTGATCATCATCGCCTACACAGCAAATATTATTAGTTTTAGAATCGAGCATACTAAACAAAAGTTCAAGCTGCGTACCATTTGTATCCTGAAACTCATCGACCATTATATATTTATACTGCCGCTGAAAAAAATCCCTTAGCATCTTATCCTGTTTCAACGCGCTTAATGCCGTTACTATCATGTCGTCATAATCACGTCTACCTCTCTGATCAAACAACAATTCACAATTTTCATTTTTCAACCGTTCATAGTTTTCATAAACTAACGCGAGCGCATTTAGCCGTTCTACATGTTTTTCTTCTATATCTATACCATCGGGCTGCAAATTTTTTATATTCTCAATAAACTCACCCGGCATAATTGCCTCATTTTTCAGTTCACTTATCCGTTTTTCAATTTCCGGTCGAAAAAAATACGGCGCACCGAAAGGCCTTAGAGACTGAACCCCGGAAACATTATCCAAAATATATTCTATTGCCCGGACTTTTTCAATCTCATCTATTTCGATCTTATCCCTGGAATATTTAAGCGCTTCTTCGGATTCCAAAACAATAGAATTAGCGAAACTATGAAACGTTTCAATTTCCACTTCATAACCCGAATGCCCTATTATTCGCGCAAGACGTTCCCGCATGGCATTTGCCGCGGCATTTGAAAAAGTTAATATAAGGATATTTTCAGCGGCGGATTTATTCTGCCGTATAATATTGGCTGCGCGCACAGACAAAAGCTGCGTTTTCCCGGTTCCAGGCCCGGCTAAAACCAAAACCGGCCCGTCAATAAAATCAACAGCCCTTTTCTGTTCATCGTTTAATTGATTATAATAGTCTTGGTAGGTATTATTTTTTTTCTGCTTCGGCATCTGCAAGTTTTACTTTTTTGAAATTTGAAATATCGCGTTTAACGCGAACATATTCGGAAAAATTTTTATTCTACGTGCTTTTGCGAGAAAAACCCTCTTTTCCACAAATATATTCTGATCATCGCAAAAACCCTGAAAATCTTTTATGCTTAAAAAATGCAGGTTTGGAGTATCATACCAGGAATACGGCAATGATGCCGTTACCGGAACATGTCCGAAAAAAACCATTTGAAGCCTTGCTTTTATGTGGCAAAAATTCGGAAACCCTATTATTACTTTTTTCCCTATCCTAAGAGCCTCAGATATCGCCTCTTTAGGTTTATGAACCTGCTGCATAGTCTGATAAAAAATAACATAATCAAAAAATTTATCAGGATACTCAGTGAGCCCTGAATCAATGTCACCGTGAGATACACTAAGCCCTTTTTCAACGCAGCTGTAAATAGCCTCTTCACTGATTTCGACGCCGCTGCCTTCAACTCCTTTATTTATTACCAAATACTCCAGCAAATCACCGTCTCCGCATCCCAGATCAAGAACCTTGGCCCCTGACTCTATCATATCCCCGATAACCGAATGGTCAAACCTCAACTCCTCTTTACGCCTGCTTACCATAACATACTCCAATCAACGCTCAATTATAATATCATGATTTTATTTTTTTCTGAGTACTGCTTAAAAAATGTTTTATCAACTTTGTTTCTTCCGGAAACTTCAACAAAAACGCGTCATGTCCGTAATCAGAACTAATTTCGCAATAGGTAACATCCCTGCCGTTCATTTTTAGCGCTTTTACTATTTCTTTCGATTTTGCGGAAGTATACAACCAATCTGAACTAAACGCGATAACCAAAAAACGTGATTTTATCTTCCTAAAAACTGCCTGAAGTTTCTCATTTTCCTGCAAATCAAAATAATCCATTGCTTTTGTAAGATACAAATAAGAATTCGCGTCAAACCTTTTAACAAAACTGTCACCGCGATACCGTAAATACCCTTCAACTTCAAACTCAGCGGTAAATTCGTATCCAAGTTCTTTTTTCTTTAACGCCCTGCCAAATTTGTCCTCCATCGACTTATCGCTCATATAGGTAATATGCCCAATCATTCGCGCAACCGCAAGGCCCGCGGCAGGATGCTGTGCCTTGTCATAATAATCGCCGCCATTCCACGCCGGATCCGCCATTATCGCCTGCCTGCCGACTTCATCAAACGCAATTTGCTGCGCTGAATGTTTATATGACGTCGCAATCGGAATACATGAAACAACGTTTTCCGGGTAAGAAACCGCCCATTGCAAAGCCTGCATTCCGCCCATAGACCCGCCGCAAACCGAAAGAAGATTTTTTATCCCCAAAAAATCTATCAGCTTTTTCTGCGCATCGACCATATCTTTAATCGAAACTATCGGAAAACTCAATCCATAATGCCGTTCCGTAACAGGATTAATTGAATTCGGACCACTTGTCCCTTTGCACCCGCCTAAAACATTTGAACAAATAACAAAATATTTATTTGTATCAAACGCTTTTCCCGGACCGATCATTTCATGCCACCATCCGGGTTTTTTCTCCGACCGATGATACCCCGCGGCATGCGCGTCACCTGTAAGGGCGTGACAAATAAGCACCGCATTATTTTTTTCATTGTTTAATTCACCGTATGTTTCATAAGCAATTCTGAGTCCGGAAAGAACCGCTCCGTTTTCTAAGCAGAACTTTTCCGATTCCGGCAAATTGAAATATTTTGTATCAACTATCGACACTTCCTTTTCCTTTTGATTATTAGGCATATCTCCTCTTTAAATTGTTATTAATAATCATCAAAAAGCCATCCGCTCAAATAACGTTCACCTGTATCGCAAAGAATTGTAACAATATTTTTATCTTTATTCTCTTTTCGAGAAGCAATCCTGCAGCTTGCCGCAACATTTGCTCCGGAAGATATCCCGGCTAATATCCCTTCTTCCCGGGCAAGCCTGCATGCGTATTCTTTCGCTTCTTCGTCCGAAATTTTTATAATCTCATCAATACATTCTTTTTTCAAAACGTTTGGAATAAACCCCGCGCCAATACCTTGTATTTTATGCTCCCCGGCCGTTCCACCCGAAATAACCGCTGAATATTCTGGTTCAACGCCTACAATTTTTACTTCAAGACCGTGTTCCATAAATGCCTCTGCCATACCTGTAACTGTTCCTCCGGTTCCGATCCCCGCGACAAACACGTCAATTTGATTCTCCATGTCATTCAGGATTTCAACAGCAGTATTCTTCTTATGAACACCCGGATTAGCAGGATTATCAAATTGGCTTGCTATAAACGAATCATGATTCTGCTCTGCTATTTCCCGGGCTTTCTGATTGGCCCCGTCCATCCCCTTATCCCCGGGGGTTAAAACAACATCTGCGCCTAATATTCTGAGAAGCTTTACTCTTTCCCTGCTCATATTATCCGGCATAGTAATAATCAGTTTATACCCCTTAACCGCGCATATAAAGGCCAACGCAATACCTGTATTCCCGCTGGTCGCTTCGATAATTACCGTATCTTTGTTAATCAGGTTAGTTTTTTCCGCGGATTCAATCATGGCCATACCCACACGGTCTTTAATACTCGAAAGCGGATTAAAAAACTCAGCCTTGGCAATTATATTTCCGGGAAGGCCTTTGGCGATTTTTCTCAGCCGAATAAGCGGCGTATTCCCCACCACCTGTGTTATGTTATCGTATACTTTCATATGCTTATGTTCCACGTTTCACGCTGCACGTTACACGTCTTTGTCTCCCATCATAGGTGAACATCTTGTAGTTTCTAGCTTTCAATTCATTACCTGTACACAAAAACCGGCATGTTTAACTTATTCGAAACATGCCACGTGCAACATGTCACGTGTTACGGAACAGGTTATGCTGTTCTCTACTTCAACGCCTGCTCAATATCTTGTATAATATCATTTACATCTTCAATCCCAACCGAGAGCCGTATAAAATTCTCCGAAACTCCCGCCGCGCGAAGTTCTTTTGAAGTAAGCTGTCCATGAGTTGTTGATGCCGGATGTATGGCAAGACTTGACGCATCCCCGATATTAGCAAGATGGCTAATCAGTTTCAGTGAATTAATAAATTTTTTTCCGGGCTTCATCCCTCCCTTTATTTCAAACCCCAAAAGCCCTGAACACCATCCGTTTTTAAAATATTTTGAAGCCAAAGAATGCTGTGGATGCTCTTTAAGCCCCGGATAATTAACACTCAAAACTTTTTTGTGTGTTTTCAGGAATTCCGCAACTCTTAACGCGTTTTCACTATGACAAGGCATCCTCAAATGAAGCGTTTGAAGCCCCAGTATAAACAGGAAAGCATTAAAAGGGCTCATACACGACCCCATATCTCTTAAGAAACTAAGCCTTAACCTGGCCGCAAACGCCATATTTCCAATTTTAGGAACGTTTCCGAATTTTTTCATAAACTCAATTCCATGATAACTTACGTCAGGTTTCGTAAACTGCGAAAATTTTCCATTTGCCCAGTCAAACTTGCCCGAATCCACCACTATCCCTCCAATTGCCGCGCCGTAACCGCCAATATATTTTGTCGCCGAATGCACAACAATATCCGCGCCAAAACGTATCGGGTTAACCAAAAATGGCGTACCGACCGTGTTATCAACAATAAACGGCACACCTTTTGCGTGCGCAATTTTACCTACTTTTTCAAGATCTATTGTATCCAATTTGGGATTACCAAGAGTTTCCGCGTATACTGCTTTTGTTCTTTTTGTAATTGCTCTCTTAAAATTGTCCGGATTCTCAGGATTAACAAACACAACCTTTATGCCTAACTTTCTGAGCGTATAGTGAAATAACGTATATGTCCCACCGTACAAACTGCTTGAAGCAACTATTTCATCACCAGCTTCCGCTAAATTAAGAATTGTAAGCGTAATTGCCGCTTGTCCAGACGCTGTCGCTACCGCGGCGCTGCCGCCTTCCAATGCCGCAACTCTTTTCTCAAAAACATCGGTAGTGGGATTCATCAATCTTGTATATATATTACCGTATTTTTTTAATGCAAAAAGATTTGCCGCTTCATCAGTATCTTTAAAAACAAATGATGTTGTTTCATATATCGGCACGGCTTTCGCACCTGTCACAGGATCAGATTTATATCCTGCATGTATTCCAAGCGTTGCTTCGCTCCACTTCTTATGCCCCATTTCCCCCTCCTTAATAGCCTATAACCTGATTTTACTCTATCCAATAGTTCTGGTCATTTACCCTTGAAATTCTTAAAGGTACTTTTTTGGTATTACGGCCGAAAATATACCCGGCACCATATAGATTTCTTGCCCAAAACACAGCTTCTTTCCAAAAATAATATGTTACATACTCCCACAAAGGAGGCGAAATCTTGCGCGTTTCATATGTAACATAGTCATGATTAACCATTACTCTGACATAATGAAGATACCCGCCATCCGCTTCCGGAATTTCTATCAGCATACCGCCGCCGCCGGTTACGATATTATCCACACCATCAAATACTTCATGTTTAAACATATGTTTATGTCCGGAGAAAACCATATCTACGTTATATTTAGCGCAAAGTTTTCGGAACCGGTAAGCCCAGGGACTGTTGTCCATGTTATACCATTCCTGCTGATAAGGATCAAAAGGCGGTTTATGCATCGCGATAAAAATATGGTCATACTTCTGGCCTTGTTTCAAATTTTCTTCTAAGAACACAAACTGTTCTTCCGTAAGTTTTCCAGCCTCATTATCAAGCACTATAAAATAAGAATTCCTGTTCGTAAAAACAAATTCTTTTTCTCCGCAGAACTCTTCAAACAAATCTCTGTCATCATGATTCCCAATAGCGGTTATAACAGGATACTTTATAAGCTTTTGTATTTTTTTATAATTCAAAAAATGGTCTCTTTTCCCGTCAAGCGTCGCATCACCTACGTTTAAAACAAAATCAATCGGCACTTTGGCAAACCTGTCTTCCCGATTCATATGCCATATTTCTTTTATAGTAGATGCATCATTAAACAAGAGCCCCGAATGGTTATCCCCAAACACAATAAACGAAAAATAAGCACCTTTATTCTCTTTCAAAATATTTACAGCGCTTTCGTTATTCTCAGTTTTTTCCGCACCTTCCATGAACCAGAAAGGTATAAGCGGCAAACACGAATAAACTATTACCGCAACAACAAGAATCAAAACAATTCTACTCCATTTCCAATATCGTATAATCATAAAACCACGACCTTCTTAGTTTCTTAAATCTTTAATATCTCCATCAGGAAAACAAAACGTACGGTTACCAAGATGATGAACTGTTTTCATATCGTCATCAACAAAAAGCCAATGCTCATTAAAATTACGTTCATCCGCCAAAACGCGCTTCACTTCCCCCAAAACAATGTTATACTCTTCCAGTAAATGCTTATCTTCTTTAAAAACGCATTCTAAAACACCTACCATGCCTTTTATCCCGAAAGACTTTATCTCTTTTGAGGGCTGAATTTCAAATCCGCATATCTTTACTTTATCAACGTCCCGTCCGGAACACGATCCGCATTGCACAATTTTTTCAACAGCGGTTTTTGGAGGAATATTAATTACAAAATCTCTGCTTCCAAGAATACATTCGTATATATAATGATTTTCGCCTATTTCCAGAGCAATTATAGGCGGTTTTTTTGAAACGGGCATATGCCACGCAACAGGAGTGATATTAACCTTATCTTTGTAGAGAGAACTTACCAACACTACCGGTCCATGATTAATTAACCGTGTGGCAAAATCAAGGCTAACTTCCTTTAACATTAATCTCCTTAAATTATGTACACGCTATACGCTTTTCAGTAACGGACAGGCACGGGGGCCTGTCCCTACATATTTTATTCCGAACCTTTTCAGTAACGGACAGGCATGGGGCCTGTCCCTACATATTTTATTCCGAACCTTTTCAGTAACGGACAGGCACGGGGGACTGTCCCTACATATTTTATTCCGACCCTTTTCAGTAACGGACAGGCATGGGGCCTGTCCCTACATATTTTATTCCGTACGCTTTTCAGTAACGGACAGGCATGGGGGACTGTCCCTACATATTTTATTCCGAACCTTTTCAGTAACGGACAGGCACGGGGGCCTGTCCCT
>JBDRLO010000023.1:0-2032 GCA_043812935.1 Candidatus Omnitrophota bacterium | reverse complement strand
CGCGTGATGTTGAATTTGCTGAAGGTACTTTTGTCGCGGCGTCCGCGACAATTAACCCCGGGACCAAAATTGGTAAAAATGTAATTGTAAATACTTCTTCCTCAATTGACCATGATTGCTGGATTGAAGACTTTGTTCATATTGCGCCGGGCGCGATTTTGTGCGGAACTGTAACGGTCGGGGAAGGGACGCACATTGGAATAGGGGCTAACATTATTCAGTCGATTAAAATAGGTAAAGGTGCTTTTATATCTGCCGGTAGAATAGTTAAACGCGATGTAGCAGATGGAACATGGGAAAAGGAGCTTGTATAGTAAAAATGAAAAAACGAACTAACAAAAAAGTGTATATCATCGCCGAAGCCGGTGTTAATCATAATGGGGACTTGGAAACAGCGAAAAAGATGGTAGACGCGGCAGTTTCAGCCGGAGCGTCTGCAGTGAAATTTCAGGCTTTTAAAGCTGAAAAAATAACGAGTATTTACGCGCCTAAAGCTGAATATCAGAAAACAGGCAATAATAACGAGTCTCAATATGAAATGTTGAAACAGTTGGAGTTGGATCGCGACGCGCATAAAGCTCTTATGGATTACTGCAAAGAAAAAAATATAGATTTTTTATCGTCGCCGTTTGATCTGGAAAGTATAGACCTGCTCGCAGAATTGGGGCTAGAGGTATTTAAAATTCCGTCAGGAGAAATAACGAATTTGCCGTATTTAAGAAAAATTGGAAAGTTAAACAAAAAAATTATTATTTCTACCGGTATGTCTGACTTTTCTGAAATAGAAAGGGCGGTAGAGGTTTTGATAACGTCTGGAACTCTACTGGAAAACATAACCGTTCTTCACTGCAATATCGCGTATCCAACTTCTTGTGAAGATGTTAATCTGAAGGCAATAGAAAGCTTGCGGAGTTTTTTGAAAATCCCAATTGGGTATTCTGATCATACGCTGGGAATAGAAGTTTCTATTGCGGCAGTAGCTTTAGGTGCGGAGGTTATTGAAAAACATTTTACGTTGGATAAGAATATGCCAGGGCCGGATCACGCGGCATCATTGGAACCCCGTGAATTAAAAACAATGGTAAACGCGATACGGAACATTGAAAAAAGCCTTGGAAGTAGTGAAAAAAAGGTTTCTCCTTCGGAGGGAAAGAATATGACAGCTGTACGTAAAAGTATTACGGCGGCGGTTGGCATCAAAAAGGGAGAAGTTTTTCAGGAAAATAATATTACTGCAAAACGTCCCGGCACAGGCATTAGTCCGATGCAATGGGATGATGTTTTGGGTAAACCCGCAAAACGAGATTTTGAAAAAGACGAGTTGATAGAATTATGAAAAAAATATGTATCGTAACAGGAACCCGCGCCGAATGGGGGCTTTTTTATCCGCTTGCTAAGCGAATTAAGGAAGACAGTGAATTAGAATTAAAGATAATCGCGACTGGCATGCACTTGTCTGAAAAATATGGGCTTACGTATAAAGAAATTGAACGGGATGGATTTAGAATTGATCGGAAAGAAGAAATTCTTTCCGAAGAGGATACTGAAGAGGGCGCGGCGAAGTCTACGGGGTTAGCCGTTATCAAAATCACAGAAGCTTTTCGGGCAATAGAGCCTGATCTGGTAGTTCTCCTGGGAGACAGGTTTGAAACTTTTTCTGCGGCAATTTCAGCTTTTTTGCTCAAAATTCCCATAGCGCATATTCACGGCGGCGAACTTACAGAAGGCGCTTTAGATGACGCTTTCAGACATTCAATAACAAAAATGGCAGTTTTGCATTTCACTTCGACTGATATTTATAGAAAACGGGTTATTCAGATGGGGGAAGATCCTTCAAGGGTTTTTAATGTGGGGGCTTTGGGTTTATGCGGGATAAAAGATACAAAAGTTTTGGGTAAAGAAGACCTGGAGAAAGAACTTGGGTTTAAATTCGGCAAAAAGAATTTTTTAGTTACGTTTCATCCGGTCACTTTGGAGTCGAGTGAGGCCTCAAAGAAACAAATGGAAAATCTTCTTAAGGCGTTGGATCAGC